>CANRBX010000035.1 GCA_947628955.1 uncultured Lachnospiraceae bacterium
CCGTCCGTGTAGGTCGGGGTGAACACGCCGCCCTGGTACTCGCCCTGCGTGACCGGCGCGCCGTTCGCGTCAACCTCCGCCACGTAGTAGGTGCCGCGCTTCAGCCCGTCAAAGGTCACGGATGCCGCCAGGCCGTCCGCCCCGAAGGCAAGCGTCTTCGGCTCGCCTACCCGCTGCGTCAGCGCCGCGTCCGCGAAGAGCGCCGCCTGGAACTGTGCGTTCGGCAGGGCGACCGCCTCGCCGTTCAGGATGTCCGCCGCCGTCTTCGTCACCGTCACGGAGCTGTTGGACGGGTCCTCCGTCACGACAGTCTCGTCGTCCCTTCCCTGCGGGGCCGGGACTGCCGGGTCCGGTACGGCCGGCGCCCCGGATACCGTTACCGCGTTCGTAAGGCTGCCGCCGAGGTCCGCTGCCGTGACCACATGGCTGTAGGTGAATGTCCTCGACTCGCCCGGCGCGAGGGGCGCGATCGGCTCGATCCCTCCTGCCAGCCCGCTCGGCACGGCCGTCGTTCCGTCCGGCCTCGTGAGGATGTCGCTCACCGCGATGTCCTGCAGCGTCAGGTTGCCGCCGTTCGTCACGGTCACCTGGTAGGAGACCGTCTCACCGAGCACGTACTTCCCGTCGGCTGCCGCCGGTGTGGATGTGACTGTCTTCACGACGGTCAGGTACCCGTTCTTCGGCTCTGTCGGTACCGGCACCGTCGGCGTCGGGTCCGGGTTCGTCCCGGTCTCGCCGTCTACCAGCGCCACGTTCGCCAGCGCCGCACTGCTGTCAATGTCCGCCTGCGTCACCGTGTAGGCCGCCTTCACGACTACCACTGCGCCCGGCGCCATCTGCGCGATCACTGCCTGGCCGGCCTCATTCACCGCGTAGCCCTCGCCCGCCGTGATCACCGCGCCTGCGAGCTGCTCCGTCACGGTCACGTTCGTCTGCGTCGTGTTGCCGCTGTTCGTCACCGTGATGTCAAACGTCGCCGTCTCGCCTGCCTTAAACGCCCCGTTCGCGCCTGTCCCGGCGTTCGTCAGCGTCTTGCTGGAAGTCAGGGACGGGTGCTTCGGCTCCTCGGGGACCGTCACGCCCGGCTCCGGCCCGTTGTCCGGCCCGACCTTGACGATGTTCCTGAGCTCCGCGTCGGAGTCGATGTCCGCCTGCGTCACCGTGTACGCCGCCTTCACGACCACCACCGCGTCCGGCGCCAGCTGTGCGATCACTGCCTGGCCGGCCTCGTTCACCGTGTAGCCCTCGCCCGGCATGATCACCGCGCCTGCAAGCTGCTCCGCCACCACGACATCCGTCTGTGTCGTGTTGCCCGTATTCGTTACTGTGATGTCAAAGTTCGCTGTCTCACCGGCCCGGAAACCGCCCGCCGGTGTGTTCGTCAAGGTCTTGGTCGCCGCAAGGCCCGGGGTCTTCGGCTGCTCCGGGATCTCCACTTCCGGATCCGGGACCGGCTCCGTCGGGTCGCCGCCGCCAATCGTAGCGATATTCCTAAGCTCCGCGTCGGAGTCGATGTCCGCCTGTGTCACCGTGTAGGACGCCTTCACGGCCACCACTGCGCCCGGCGCCATCTCCGCGATCACCGCCTGGCCGGCCTCGTTCACCGTGTAGCCCTCGCCCGCTGTGACCACCGCGCCTGCGAGCTGCTCGCTCACCGTCACGCCTGTCTGCGTCGTGTTGCCCGTGTTCGTCACCGTGATGTCAAACTGTGCCGTCTCGCCCGCCCGGAAATATCCGGACTCCGGCGTGTTCGTCACGGTCTTGACCGCCAGCAGGCTCTTGTCCTGCGGCTCCTCCGGGATCTCCGCCTCCGGTGTCGGGTCCGGGTCCTCCCCGTTGTCGCCGTCCACCAGCGCGATGTTCTTAAGCTCCGCATCGGAATCGATGTCCGCCTGCGTCACTGTGTACGCCGCTTTCACGACCACCACTGCGCCCGGCGCCATCTCCGCGATCACTGCCCGGCCGTCCACTACCGTGTAGCCTTCGCCCGCCGTGATCACCGCGCCTGCGAGCTGCTCGCTCACCGTCACGCCCGTCTGCGTCGTGTTGCCGCTGTTCGTCACCGTGATGTCAAACTGTGCCGTGTCGCCTGCCCGGAACGTGCCTCCCTCACCGGTACCGGCATTCGTCAGGGTCTTCGTGGTCGTCAGGCGCGGGTTCTGAGAATCCTCCGGGATTTCCGTCTCCGGCGTCGGATCCGGATCCTCGCCGTTGTCACCGTCTACCAGCGCAATGTTCTTCAGCTCCGCATCCGAATCGATATCCTCCTGCGTCACTGTGTAGGCCGCTTTCACGACTACCACTGCGCCCGGCGCCATCTGTGCGATCACCGCCTGGCCGGCCTCATTGATCGTATAGCCTTCGCCCTCCACGATCACCGCGCCTGCGAGCTGCTCGCTCACGACCACGCTCTGCTGTGTCGTGTTGCCGCTGTTCGTCACCGTGATGTCAAAGTTCGCTGTCTCGCCTGCCTTGAACGCGCCGTTCGCGCCAGTACCTGCGTTCGTCAGGGTCTTCGTCGTCGTCAGGCCCGGGTTCTGCGGCTCCTCCGGGATCTCTACTTCCGGCGTCGGATCCGGATCTGTGCCATTATCACCATCTACCGTTGCGATGTTCTTAAGCTCAGCATCACTGTCGATGTCTTCCTGCGTCACCTTGTAGGTCGCATTTACTACTACCGTAGCATTCGGCGCCATCTCTGCGATCACGGCCTCGCCTGCATCATTGATCGTATAGCCCACACCTGCCACAATCTCAGCGCCTTCCATCTCAGATACTGTCACACCCGTCTGTGTCGTATTCCCAGTGTTCGTAACTGTGATCGTAAAGGTTGCTGTCTCGCCTTCCTTGAACGCTCCGTTCGCGCCAGTACCTGCATTCGTCAGCTTCTTTTCTGATGTCAGGCCCGGATTCTGAGGTTCCTCCGGAATCGGAACCGGCTCAGGCTCAGATGTCGTGCCTTCACCTTTTACCGTCACCGTATTGGAAAGCACACGCTGCGTGTCAATGTCGTTCTGCGTGATCGTGTACTCCGCCTTCACGGTTACCGACTTACCCGGCTCAAGCCCCTTGATCACAGCCTGCCCGTCCGCATTTACATCGTAGCCAACTCCAGGTACGATCACCGCACCCGCCAGGTTCTCGGTCACGATCACAGGATCATCCTCGGTGCCCTGCGTCACATTGCCGGTGTTCTTGACCACGATCTCGAACTTCGCCGTCTCATCTACCTTAAATGCCTTTTCGCCATCCTTTTCACCAGTGGCATCATTCAGATTCATCAGCGTCTTAGTCGTCGTCAGGCCCGGATTCCGTTCTTCCTCAGGGATCGGAACCGGCTCAGGCTTAGGTGTTGTGCCTTCACCTTTTACCGTCACCGTATTGGAAAGCGCACGCTGCGTGTCAATGTCGTTCTGCGTGATCGTGTACTCCGCCTTCACGGTTACCGACTTACCCGGCTCAAGCCCCTTGATCACAGCCTGCCCGTCCGCATTTACATCGTAGCCAACTCCAGGTACGATCACCGCACCCGCCAGGTTCTCGGTCACGATCACAGGATCATCCTCGGTGCCCTGCGTCACATTGCCGGTGTTCTTGACCACGATCTCGAACTTCGCCGTCTCATCTACCTTAAATGCCATTTCGCCATTCTTTTCGCCAGTGGCCTCATTCAGATTCGTCAGCGTCTTAGTCGTCGTCAGCGCCGGATTCGGCTCCGCAGTCACCACATTCTTGGTGCTTTCTCTGGTCACTTTATCTCCATTCGGGTCGGTTCCGGTCGCAGTCGCCGTGTTCTCGATGCTTCCTTTGAGGATATCCTCCTCCGTCACCGTATAGGTCGTCGTCACACTTGTGGAGGCTCCCGGAGCAAGCGTTCCAATGCTCTGCTCCAGCCCGGTCAGCGGGTCAGTCACCGTGATGTCGCTCACGGTCAGATTACCGTTGTTCGTGACTTCGATCGTGTACCTTACTACATCATTGAGGTCATAGCCGCCTTCCTTCTGGTCTGCCTTCTTCTCAACAAACAGATTCGGCACAGGCGTCACTGTCGGCTCATCCTCCTCATCCGGCACTACCGGTACATTCGGTTCATCCGGATCCGGGCTCTTGCCCGTCGCTGTGGCTTCATTCAATACATGGCCTGCAAGGATATCCGCCTCCGTCACTGTATAGGAAGTCGTAATCTCATATACTTCGTCCGGAGCCAGTTCTTTGATGGTATACACGCCATTACCCCACGTCAGCGGATCGCTCACCCTGACGTCTTTGATGGTCAGATTACCATCGTTTTTCACAACAATCTTGTATGTGATCTTCTCACCGAGCCTGTATGTCGTCCCGTTCTGCGGCGTGCTGGTGGCCACTTTCGTCACAGTCAGATGGCCGTTCTTTTTCTCCGTTGTCACGGCAACACTGTCTTCATCACTCAAACGACTGCCATCCGGTGCCGTACCCTGGGCAGACGCCGTATTGGTAATCTCGCCCGCGAGGATATTCGTCTCCGTCACCGTGTATCCATCCTCAGTAATGAAGCTCTCCTCCGCACCCGGCGCAAGGCTGTTGTCGACCACCCAGTTGTCGTGCGTCAGCGGATCAGACACCGTGACATTCGTCAGTGTCACATTGCCGGTGTTCTTCACATGCACCCTATATCTTACCGTATCGCCAAGTCCATACCCAGAGTTGCGGCCAAGTACATGTTTCGTTACCTCCAGCGCAGGAGCCTGCTCCTCCGTCGGAATCTCCTCCTCCGGATTCGGATCCGGCTCTGTGTCGGTATTGTCGTGCACCAGTACGATATTCGTCAGGGTCTTGCCGGAATCAATGTCATCCTGCGTCACCGTGTACTCGGCCTTCACCACTACGGTCGCGCCCGGTGCAAGACTCTCGATCACAGCCTGACCAACCTCGTTAATCATGTAGTCCTCGCCATCCACGATCTTCGCGCCCGGAAGCTGCTCGGTCACGGTCACGCCCGTCTGCGTCCTGTTGCCGGTGTTCGTCACCGTGATGGCAAAGGTCGCTATCTCGCCTGCCTTGAATGCGCCGTTCTCGCCGGTACCCTTGTTCGTCAGCGTCTTCTCAGCCGTCAGCTCCCATCTCGAAGCTGCCGTTGTTGCCGATACGGTTCCTTCTGCCTCCACTTTGCTCCCGTCCGGGGCAGTCGCCGTCGCAGTCGCCGTATTGGTGATCGTTCCGTTTATAATGTCCTTCTCGGTTACTATGTATTCATTTGCATAAAAATCTCTCTGTTCTCCCGGTACAAGATTATGGATGATCCAGCTGTTCCCCGTCAGCGGGTCTGTCATCGCAACCTCAAGCGTCACATTGCCGGTGTTCTCGACAACGACATGGTATTTGATCTCGTCGCCAAGATCATATCCATTATTCGTGTTCATGATGCGCTTCGTCACGCTCAGCGCCGGATTCGGCTCTTCCTTCGGAATCGTGGTCTCAGGTTCCGGATCCGGCTCTGTGCCGGTCTCGCCGTCCACCAGCGCCACGTTCTTCAGCTCCACACCGCTGTCAATATCCGCCTGCGTCACCGTGTACTCGGCCTTCACGGTCATGGTCGCACCCGGCGCAAGGCTCTCGATCACGGCCTGACCAGCCTCGTTAATCGTGTAGCTATCGCCGCTAGCCACGATCGTCGCGCCCTCAAGCTGCTCAGTCACGACTACACCACGCTGCGTCACGTTGCCAGCGTTCTCCACTGTGATGTCAAACATGACCTTATCGCCAGCCTTGAATACACCGTTCTCACCGGTCGCCGCATCCTGATTCGTGATCATCTTCTCTGCCGTCAGGGCCGGATTCGGCTCCTCGGGGATCGCAGTCGCGCTCGCAGCACCGGTTACCTCATCACCGTTCGGATCCGTACCCTTCACGTTCGCACTATTGACGATCTTTCCTGCAAGAATGTCTTCCTCGGTTACCTTATAGGTTACCGTGAACTCTTTACTCTCACCCGGCGCAAGCTCCCCGACATTAAGAACATCATCACCAACATTCCCGGTCAGCTCATCCGTTACCTCTACACCCGTCAGCGTCACATTGCCGGTGTTCGTAACAACAATATGATATGTGATCTCACTGTCAAGGGCAAAGCCACTATTCGTGAGTCCTCTTATGCGCTTTGTCACGCTGATATCCGGCTCTGAATCCTCGGTCGGGATCGGCTCCGGATCCGGCCCCGTCTTTTCGCCTTCCCCATCTACCGTCGCTGTATTCGCAAGCTCCGTCTGATTGTCAATGTCCTCCTGTGTCACCGTGTACTCGGCCTTCACAGTCACACTCTTGCCAACTTCGATCGTCGGGATCGTCGCCGTGCCGTCCGCGTTCACCGTGTAGCCCTCGCCGGCCACGATCTTCGCGTCCGCCATCGTATCGGTCACCAGTACGTTATGCTGTGTCGTGTTGCCCGTGTTCTCTACTACGATGGCAAACTCCGCCGTCTCGCCAGCCTTGAACGCACCGTTGTCGCCGGTACCCTTGTTCGTCAGCGTCTTCTTCGTCGTCAGACCCGGCTTCTGCGGCTCCTCCGGGATCGGCACCGGATCCGGATCCGGCGTATCGCCCTCACCTTCTACCGTCGCCCTATTCGCAAGATTTTCACTGGAATCAATGTCATCCTGCGTCACCTCGTACTCGGCCTTCACGATCACAGTCGCACCCGGCGCGATCTCTGTGATCGTCGCCTTCGTGCCGTCCTCGCTCACTGTGTAACCGTCGCCCGCCACGATCTTCGCCCCGGCAAGCCGCTCGGTCACGACCACATCACGCTGTGTCACGTTGCCGTCGTTCGTCACAACAATATCGAACCCAGCCTTCTCGCCCTTCTTGAACGCTCCGTTCGTACCGCTGCCGGAGTTCGTCAGCTTCTTCTCCGACGTCAGGCTCGGATTTCTGTCCTCGATCTGCGCATCCGCCTCATCGAACCTGTTCTCTTCATCTTTGCTGATTGTCACGACGTTTCCAAGTTTTCCGCCATTTGTGGAAGCCTCCTCAATATCCGCCTCCGTCACCGTATGGCTGTAGGTCACCACCGCGTTCGTTTTGGGAGCAATGCCGCTTATCTTTATGCCGTTGTCATCCCTGCTGTAGGTAGCTCCTCCATATACCTGGACATCCCTAAGCTCGCCAGGCAGCATCCTGTCTTTCAGCAGAAGATCCTTCAGGGTGACATTCCCTTCATTTTTGATCACGATCTGATACTGGATCGTCTCGCCTGCCTTGAACGCGCCGTCCGCAGAGCCCATTCCTTCGTTCAAGACTGTCTTTTCGACCGACCAGTCAGCATTTGGTTTCACGAGCAGCGCCTTCACGCTCGCACTGCCGCTTACTTCGTCACCGTTTAGATCAGTACCCGTCGCGGTTGCCGTGTTGGTAACCATACTATCCTCACTAAGGATATCTTCCTCGGTTACCATATAGGTTGTCGTGAAATCTCTGCTCGCACCCGGCGCAAAGTTCCCCTCAATCTCCCAGATGTTGCCCGTCAGCGGATCCGTCACCGTGACATCCTTCAGCGTCACATTACCGGTGTTCTCAACAATAATATGATAAGTGATCGTATCGCCAAAGTCGAATCCTCCGTTGCTGTTGCCCCTTATACGCTTCGTCACTTTCAGCTTCGGATCCTTATCCTCCGTCGGAATTGGCTCCGGATCCGGATCCGGTGTCGGGCCCTCGCCATCTACCGTCGCTGTGTTCGCAAGCTTCGTCTGGTTGTCGATGTCGTCCTGCGTCACCGTGTACTGCGCCTGCACCGTCACGCTTTCACCAGGCGCAATCTTTGTGATCGTCGCCGTACCGTCGTCGTTCACCGTGTAGCCCGCATTTTCTCCGCCAGCCACAATCTTTGCGCCGGTCATCGTCTCGGTCACGACCACACCATACTGCTTCACGTTACCGGTGTTCGTCACAACGATATTGAAGGTAGCTGTTTCACCCTTCTTGAACGCGCCGTCCGTACCGGTGCCGCTATTCGTCAGCTCCTTTACAGACTCAAGTTTCGGATCTCTGGCAACCGTAGCCGCCTTCACGCTATCCTTACCTGTCACTTTGCTGCCGTCCGGAGCTTCCCCGCTCGCTGTCGCCGTGTTGATAAACTCACCGCTATCGATGTCGTCCGCCGTCACCGTGTAGGCTTTCGTATCAAACTTCTCCGTAGCACCCGGTGCAAGGCTATCAATCTCCCACTTGTCGCCAGTCTTCGGATCGGTCACCGTGATACCGCTCACCGTCACATTGCCTGTGTTTTCCACGTAGACAGAATATGACACATTATCGTTCAGGCCAAATGTATTGGTAGTTCCCTTTATCCGCTTGGTCACAGTCAGCTTCGGATTCACCGGATCTGTCGGTATATGGTCACTAGCGCTGTCACCGCCCTCTATAGTTGCTTTATTGTCAATATACCCTCTCTTGATATCCTCCTCTGTCACCTTATATGTATAAGTAATAGTTTTTGTATCGTTAACACCCAGCTCTTTGATCGTCCAGGTCTGCTTCTCCCCATTATATTCAATTCCAGGATCAGCTGTTGTATTTTGAATCGGGGTCAGGTCCGTATCCTCTATGATCATGTCTCTGAGCGGGACAGTTCCGGTATTTGTTATCGTCAGGGTATATGTGATCACCTGACCAAGTGACGCTTTGCCTTCTACATCCGAGCTCTTTGTGATCGTACTTCCACTGATCAAAGGTTGAACTTTAACTTCTTTTTCATCCCGTCCGCCGTGACTGGTTGTTACGACATTCTTAACCGTGCCCTGTTCTCCGCTACCACTGAGATCCGTTTCTTTTACCGTATAAGTATAGGTAATTTCAACGCTCTCATTCGGCGCGAGGCTTGCGATCGTCCAACTCTGCTCCGATTCGTTGTAAGTAATACCCTCTTCGTCTGTCCTATTTTCGATCGGCTTCAGGGACTCATCGGTTACCTTCTCATCCGTCAGGGTCACATTGCCGTCGTTCGTTACAGTAAGTTTATACGTAATCGTCTCACTCCAGCCGTATGCTGACCCATCTTTAGGCTCACCTACAACCTCTTTTTTAACAATGCTGCGCGGACTAGGCTTTTCCGTCGGAATCGGCACCGGCTCCGGATTCGGCGTCTCGCCTTCGCCGTCTACTGTCACCGAGTTCGCAAGCTCCGTCTGATTGTCGATATCGTCCTGCGTCACTTTGTATTTTGCTTTCAGTGTCACGGACATCCCCGGCATAAGCCCTGTGATCGTTGCAGTATTGCCTGCAATCTCTACGACAACGCCATCAGGCAGGTTCTTGTCATAGTCCGTAATGATCGCCTTCACCAGATTCTCTGTCACCGTCACAGTTTGCTGCGTCGTGTTGCCGGTGTTCTTGACAACAATATCAAACTCCGCTGTCTCGCCAGCCTTGAATGCATCATTTCTGCCGCTGCCCTTGTTTGTCAGCTTTTTCGTCGTCGTCAGGCCAGGGTTCTGATCCGCCCCAACGGTCACTGAATCACTGTCTGTCAGGGTCTCTTCCGAGTCTGCCGGATTAACCGCAGTCGCAGTCACAGTATTCACTATGGTGCCATTATCTATATCGGTCTGCGTTACCTCATACACATAATCATATACTTTCTCTTCTTCCGGGGCCAGACTATCGATCAGAGCATTCCCATTTTCATCCATCGTTGTTCCATCTTTCCATGATCCACCAAGAGGATCTTCGACCTTGATGCCACTCAGGGTCACATTACCCGTATTCTTTACATGTATCCGGTAAGTGACTGTATCCCCTGCTTTGTACACATAATTCGTCCTGAGTACTTTCTTACTCACTTCCAGACCAGGATTCGGTTTCTCCGTCGGAATCGGCACCGACTCCGGATTCGTATCCGGTGTATCACCTTCGCCTTTTATCGTCGCCGTGTTCTCAAGTTCGATCTGATCGTCGATGTCTTTCTGCGTCACCGTATACTGCGCCTTCACAGTCACGCTCTCACCCGGCTCGATCTCTGTGATCGTCGCCGTGCCGTCCGCGTTCAGCGTGTAGCCTTCACCTTTCATGATCTTCGCGCCAGCCATCGTATCGGTCACAATCACATTATGCTGCGTCATGTTACCGGTATTCTTGACAACAATATCAAACTTCGCTGTCTCGCCTGCCTTGAATGCACCGCCCTTACCGCTGCCTTTGTTCGTCCGGGTCTTTGTTGCTTCAAGTTTATTTATCTTTTTCGTATTCGTAACTATAAAGTCACTCTCTGCATTTCCTGTTACTGCACTGGTATAGCCGTCCGGCGCCGATACCTCTGCAACCTCATATGTCGCAGGAGTCGTCTTATCTGCCGCATTCTCCTTCTCCACGTTCGCCGGAAGATCATTCCAGGTGTGGCTCCAGCCATTGTCCTTATTCAGCTCAACGAGTTCACCATAAGATTCGCCATTCTGCTGGAGCTGCACTGTCACTGCCGGGTGGTTGTCAGACGGAGCGCCCACATCGTCCCAAACTTTCGTCACTTTCACGCCTTTTTCAAGCGTAACCGGCGCGTGCGTGTTCGTAACTGTGAAGCCCTCTGTCATACTGCCTGTCACAACTGACCCATAGCCCTCCGGCACATCAACTTCCTGTACACTGTAAGTAATCTCCTGACCGCCTTCGTACTTCGGAAGCCCGGACCAGTTTGCAGTCGCCGTCCATTTGTCGCCCTCGTCGCTCAGCGTCACAGTCTTTTCTTCTACAAGTCTTGGATCTGCATCACCCACCTTCTTATAAAGCTGGACTTTCACGCTCTTCGGGCGTTTGCCGTCCTGGTCGTGCGCATCGTTCCAGACTTTCGTCACCTCCACGGTATTATCATACGTCTCTGGCTTATGCGTGTTCGTAACTGTAAAGCCATCTGTCACATCCCCGGTCACTTCCGCTGTGTAGTCATTTGGCACGGTCGGCTCTACTACCGTATACGTTGCATCTACGCCCACCTGGTCTTCCACATGCTCCGGAAGTCCTGTCCAGGTATAACTCCAGTCATTTGCCTCGTTCAACTCAACGGCAGTGCCATAGTTATTGCCATTCTGCTGAAGCTGCACGCTGACTCTTTCCAGGCGTTTGCCGTCCTGGTTGTTCTCATCATTCCAAACCTTCGTCACCGTTACATCTGGCAATGTGCTCGGCGTGTGCGTGTTCGTAACCGTGAAACCATCTGTCACATTTCCGGTCACTTCCGCTGTGTAGCCTTCTGGCACTGTTGACTCTACAACAGTATAAACCGCGTCTGTACCCACTCCACCAGCTACATGTTCCGGAAGGTTCTCCCAAGTATGGTTCCAGTCATTGTCCTCATTCAGCGTCACGGCATCACCATATGGTTTGCCATTCTGCTGAAGCTGTACGCTGACGCTATCCGGACGAATATTGTCCTGATTATCCGCATCGCTCCAGACCTTCGTCACCGTCACGCCTTTTTCGAGTGTATTCGGCGTGTGCGTGTTTGTAACCGTAAAGCCATTTTCAACATCTCCGGTCACTGCAACGGTATAGCCAGCCGGCACTGTCGTCTCTACAACCGTGTATTCAGCGTCTGTGCCCACTTCGCCCTCTACATGCTCCGGAAGGTTCTCCCAAGTATAACTCCAACTATTTGACTTGTTCAGCGTCACGGCATCACCATAAGGTTTGTCATTCTGCTGAAGCTGCACGCTGACGCTATCCGGGCGGATGCCGTCCTGATTGCCTGCATCGTTCCAGGACTTCGTTACCGTCACGCCCTTTTCGAGCGTATTCGGCGTATGCGTGTTCGTTACCGTAAAGCCTTTTTCAACATCTCCGGTCACTGCAGCGGTGTAGCCATCTGGCACTTTCGTCTCTACAACGGTGTAGACCGCATCTGCACCCACTCCACCAACTACATGTTCCGGAAGGTTCTCCCAAATATGGCTCCAGTCATTGTCCTTATTCAGCGTCACGGCATCGCCATAAGGTTTGTCATTCTGCTGAAGCTGTACGCTGACGCTATCCGGGCGGATGTCGTCCTGATCGCCTGCATCGTTCCAGGACTTCGTCACCGTCACGCCCTTTTCAAGCGTATTCGGTTCATGGGTGTTCGTCACAGTAATTGTAATATTACCATTATCATCAAAAACTGACTTCCCTACAGAAACATTATAGCCTTCTGGCACTTTATTCTCTTCTGCAGAATACTGAACCGGCTCCCCGAAAAGATTTGTTTTTCTCAATCCTTCCCATGTGTAAGACCAAGAATTTCCGCTCAAAGATACAGTTCTATCCCGATCAAGCGCAGGATTAAACCATACATTATCTCTCAGTGTTACTTCTACATTCTCCGGACGAATACCGTCCTGATCGTCTGCATCATACCATTTCTTTTCAATCGTCACAGAAATAAGCGGTATCCAATTTGCAATAAAGGTCAGATTACCCTTGGTTCCCTTTTCAAGTGTAACATTATCATCAGGAATGATTCCACCATTATTCGTCTTATGGACATCGCTTCCTTTTTTTAACGTATCAGATGTTTCTTCGCCCAATGTCCATCCGGCAAAGTCATATCCCTCTCTAGTCGGATTCTTTAATGTATAGGCATCGTTATTAAAACTCTCGACATTGTAAGTTGAAATATTCCCTGGATCTGTTCCTTCATCCAGCACATATTTAATGGTATAAGTAACAGGTTCCAACTCAAATGTAACTATATTATCTGATCCAATTTTGGGCTCACAAATTTGATACGGATACTGGCTATCCACAATCTTATAACCAGCCGCATTCATATCCTTTACCCAATCTTTTTTCGGATATACGCGGAAATTCTGACCCAGTACCGGTATATCCTGTGCCTCAGGATCTTCATCAATGTGATCCTTGTACCTGTACTGCACGCTGTATGTCAGATTCGACTTGGCCGTATATGCAAATACGATCACATTCTTGCTTGCATCAGCATCCAGAACAAGCTCCTGCTCTCTATTCGGCGACACAATATAGTCCCGGTAATTGGAGAAAATACGCGGTCTTGCAGTTACCGTAGCACCTTTTTCCCCGGTAAAGGTATCTTCTTCTATTATCTCCTCCGTTCCATCCTCCTTATGGATAACGTAGAGAACCGTATACTTCGTCTCGGTAATCTCTTTCCAGCTGGCATAGACATCTTTATCCTCTGTAATCGGCTCATTGATATCAAATTCTGTACCTTCACCGTTTGGCTTGGTATACCACCCACCAAACTCATATCCTTCACGGGTCGGCACCAAAGGAGCACTCTCCAGTGTCTCGCCAATGGAAACCATATATTCTTCCACTTCTTTTGTTCCATCTTCAAAATGGAACGTCACGGTTTTCGTGGGAGCTTCCCATTTTGCATAGAGAACAAGGTTATTGCCCGGCATCTTATTAAAGACATAAGGTTCGCCCTGACACTCTGCATTATCAAACCAACCAATCCATTTGTATTCTGAGGTTATACCATCCGGCAATCTCGTTGGCGCACTCGTATAATAATCACCGCTGATATCCGCTTCATAATAAACATTGGATACTGTACCTTTTGCCTGAGCACCATTATATTTGTACTCTATACTAAATTTACCTCTGGAATAATAATAATTATAAACAGTTGAAAACCCGTCGACATTACTTTGCTCAGCAGCAGGATATTTCGTACGGTCCGGGATTACCCCTCCGCCTAAAGAAGTAAAACCATAAATACTTTTTGGATCCAACCCTTCATTAGAATAATAATCCTGTGAATATTTCTCAGAAATTTCATAGGTTCCGTCCGGCTGCTGTAGCCAGTAATTTACTTTTTTATGAAAACCACTGGTAAACCAAGAAGCGTCATAGGTAATTGTTGTACCATTTGATGGCAACATATCCTTTGTTACTTCAAAACGCCTAGTCTTCCATTTTCCATTCCATTTATCTAACTGATCCCCATTACTTCTGGTCGTATTTTTCGTAGTCGGCCATTTTGCAGAAATATCCTGGCCCAGTACAGCTTCAATTTGGTATTCTGTGCCATGATACTCTTTGCCATTCATTTTAATAGTGCCTGTTGCCTTATCTTTTCCATTAGTTTTATCCTTCAAATCAAAGATAAGTTTATACACCGTCAGATCATAATAGGTATATACTACCGTCGAACCGTCAGCCTTTACTTCCGCATTTGTATTATGTCCATAACTATAATAAGAAGGTACACCATTTCTACTTCCGCTTACAATTGTGCCGACTGTTCCGTTTCTTGTCTCTGATTTAAGATAAACATAATTCTTCGTTTTAGTTTCATTGTCATATACCTGCTGCATATACACATTAGTATAATTTGCAGTCCCGGCTTCCCATTTCGCGTAGACTGTCACGTCCCCTTCCAACACAACAGAAGGATCTGCCGGTTTTGTGCAGTCCGGATCCGTGTACCAACCTTCAAAGGTATAGCCTTTTCTGGTCGGAATCGGCTCCTTGACAGACGGATCCGACTGGCAGGCCGACGAATGAGTGTGTACACTCTTACCACACGTCAGATCCCACTGCCAATTATCATGTTCATTCCCCCTCTTGTCTGTCCATTGATGGTTTACTGACGTGTAACATCCAATTGTCTGATCTTGATTGAAGTAAGCGTTATTCCACCCAACCCCAATGTGTGTATGCTCTTCAAGCGGACAGGTCTTCCCCGGAGTCACACTGTAAACGTCTACTTCTTCCTGATATTTGCCCTTTTTCGGCTTCACATAGGAACCGCCCTGGGAATCATACTTCAACGTATACGTTTTCCTGGTATAGTATACGTCTACCACAGTCATCTGATTCGAATCCGTCCAACCCTCGATTATCTTCTGCTCGATTGGCTGAACATCGAAATGCTTAATGTCTATGCCTTTCGGTGCTTCAGCCAACTCAGGCCCTGCCTGCGTATAGCTGCCGACTTCGCCTTTCTGAATCTCTTCTATAATTTCCGGTTCTTCTTCATTCGCTCCCTCAAAGTGCCGCACAATTTTGTACTCCACTGTTTCCGGAATAAGTTCAACCGTAATATCATAACCGCCGTCGTTGTCACTCAAGGTCGCTGTGATCGTCCTGGTAGCCTCGTCCCAATTAAAAAACTGATAAGCTGTGTCCACATAATTCGTATCATCTGTTACTTTCACGGAATAGAATTCCGGAATCTCTTTCGGAATCATATAACTGAATGAATATTCCCCATCATTCTCATCAATTATCTGTTCTACAGAATCAATCCAAGTCGTACCATTCTGGTACATAAAGTTGATCCTGACCGCAATCTGTCCAATTGTCTCAAGTGTGACATCATCAATATGCCCTTTATAAACTGCCATCTGCATAATACCGCCTGGACTGCGCAGTTTTGCCACATATCCATCCGCCACGCCGTACTCGATGATCGCCGCGCCTTCTGCGTAGCTTCCATAATCATAGAAATCCGCTTCGGTAAGGATCATCTGCGGGGACGTCACGACCATGCCCTCGCGGTTGTATGCGTTCTGCAGGACGTCATAGCCGCCTGCCAGATTTTCTGCCGTCAGGGAAACTTCTTCCTCGTCCTGGAAGGCTCCGATCGTGCCGGTGTTCAGCATATGGGTGATATGCAGAATATATACCTTGCTGGACTTCTGCTCTGTTTCTGCCGCTTCCTCTGCAGTTTCAGAAACGGTCTCCGCCTGTGTCTCCCTCTGCGCCGCCTCGGTGGTCTGGGCCTCCGCTCCGGCTGCATCTGCCTGGGCGTCGGTCTGAGGCTCTGTCGTAGCTGCATCTTCCACCGCTTCCGTCTGTTCATCGGTCACAGTCGTCTCTGCTGCCTCGGTCTGCGTCTCGCTCTCCGTCTGTGCCGCGATCTCAGCTTCTGTCGCCGCTGCATCTGCCGCCGCTTCCGTCTGCGTCTCGCTCTCTGTCTGCGGCTCGGTCTCTTTCACCTTCGTCTTCACGGTGACGACCGTGTTGTCGGTCTGGATCCCTTCGATTATGTAGTCGTCCGGGTCGGCAGTCGCCTCATTTTTGCGCGCGTCCTTTGTGCCGTCTACGAGCACCTGCACGATCTCATAGCCGTCCTGCAGCTTGATGACGAACACGATCTTTCCGTCTTCCGCAGTCGATCTGCCGTCTGTGATCTCATGGTTGTCCACATAAATCTTCGCGCCTTCAGAGACGTCAAAACGGACCGCGTTCTTTCTCACTGCCTCGGTCTGTTCTTCCGTCTGCTTCTCGGTTGTCTTCTCAGCTTTTGTCTCTTTCTCAGTCTTTGCCTCGGTGGATGCTTCGGTCTCTTTCTCCTTGTTCTCCACGTCTGCTTTCTGAGAATCGTCTGTCCCTTTATTTTCTGCTTCTGCCTGCTCCGGGAGGGTTTCCTGCGGTTCTGCCTGAGGATCCCCTGTCTCAGACCCGGTATTCTGGTCTGATGCATTCTCTGCGCCGGCCTGGTTCTGTGCCTGCGCCGCTGCGTCTGCCGCCGCCTTTGCTGCCTCGGACTGAGCTGCCGATTCGGACTGCGCCGCGATCTGCGCTGCCTCAGCATCCGCCGCTGCCTTTGCTGCCTCGGACTGAGCTGTCGATTCAGACTGCTCTGCCGCAATCCGCGCCGCCTCGGATTCTGCTGCTGCCTGCGCCGCTGCCTCGGACTGGGCCGCTGATTCAGCCTCGGACTGGGCCGCCGCTGCCTTTGCCGCAGCTTCTGACTGAGCCGTCGATTCAGCCTCGGACTGCTCCGCCGCTGCCTTTGCCGCCGCCTCAGACTGGGCTGTTGATTCGGCCTCAGACTGCTCCGCCGCGATCCGCGCCGCCCCGGCCTCCTTCGCTGCCTGATCCTCCGTCTGAGGTTCGGTCGTCGCTTCTGTCTCGATGCTCTCTGCAAATGTCTGCATTCCGGACGTCGAGAAAAGAAGAGCAAACGCCAGCACTATCGCCACGGCTCTCATCTTCCATGAATACCTGCTCTCTAAATTTCCTTTCCTTTTCATACTGCCTTTCCCTCCCGTTCAAAAAAGCCAATATCTATATTATGTAATTCAATTATACATCATGATGGTCACAAAATAGTCACATAACAAAACTTTTTTGTTATAATCTTCCTTTTTCTTTCTAATTTCTATCGCATAGCTCTTTTCTCCTTTATTTCACTCTTTGTAAAAGCATCACAATTTCGGTCACAAAAATAATTTTCATCCATATTATAACAGCCAGACTATTTCGTAAATTATTTCTTCAAGTCAATTTTTGGTGTCTTTCTTCCATTTACAAAATATTTTTTGAATATTTCTCTATTTTCAGACCGGTCATAAGTTAATCTCATGTCATTTTACTCCCTTATGTTTTTTTACGCAATAGCACTGGCTGGAAATTTTTTCAAAATTTATAAATTTTTTACTTTTATTTTCATATGTTTTGTGATATTATAAGACATATTAAGTCACCCGGCGATGCCAGGTCTCTGTACGTTTCTGCACGTATTCCGTGCCTCTGCGAAAGAAGATCCGAACACAGATCCCCCGATATTCAACTTGTAATTGATTGACAGAAAAGAATATTTGGAATATATAAAAGAATATGCAGGGAGCCCTGGCAATACGGGCTCCCATCTAATTCGGATTCACATGCACCATGATGTGTTTGACCTGGCTGAACTCGCGCTCTATCCCGCGATGCACACGCTCTGCAATCCAGTGCGCCTCGCGCAGCGTCAGGGAACCGTCGGCGGTGATGTCGATGTCGACGTATATCCTGCTGCCGAAAGTTCTCGTCCGGAGCAGGCCGATGCCCAGCACGCCGTCCTGCTTGAGCACAAATTCGCGCAGCTCCCGCTCGAGCGCCGGATCGCAGGCCGTATCGACCATCTTGTCGATCGCGTCTTTGAAAATGTCATAGGCTGCCTTTAATATGAAAAGACAGATCACGACGCTTGCCAGCGGGTCCATGACCGGGAAGCCCAGCCGTGCGCCGAGAATGCCGATGAATGCGCCGACCGATGAGAGTGAGTCGGAGCGGTGGTGCCACGCGTCGGCCATCAGCGCGGAGGAACGGATCTTTTTCGCATAATAGCGGGTGTACCAGTACATCCATTCCTTGACCGCGACGGACACCACGGCTGCAATGAGCGCCAGCACGCCCGGAACCGCAAGCTTTTCATAATGTCCGGAGATAATTTTCGCCGCGCCGGCGCTTCCGATCTTGTATCCTGTGAGGGCCAGCACCACCGCCAGCAGGATCGCGGCCACACACTCCATGCGCTCGTGCCCGTAAGGGTGCTCGCGGTCCGCCGCTTTTCCGGACATGTGGATGCCGACCATCACGATGATCGTGCTGAATACGTCCGAGGCCGAATGAACCGCGTCTGAGATCATCGCGCCGGAGGACGCCAGAAGGCCCGCCGCCAGCTTGGCAGCCGAAAGAAGCGCATTGACCGCTATGCTCACGCGCGACACACGCATGGCCGTCTGCTCCATGGTGCTGATCTGTTTTTCCCTCATGCTCAGTTTCCCCATAAAACTCCCCTCAGATTCATTGCCTTAAGAAAGCTCCCCTCGGATTCATTGTCCTAATAAAACTCCCCTCAGATTCATTGCCTAATAAAGCTCCCCTCGGATTCATTGCCTTAATCAGACCGCCGTCCATGAAAATATGATCCGGCTACCTGTTCTCTACGCCTCCTGCAGAAACGCCCGGTAGCCCTTGTAGGCTTCGTACACGTCGGCCTTGCTCGTCACTTCCATCGGAGCGTGCATGTTCAGTACTGCCACGCCGCTGTCGATAACCTCCATCCCGTACAGCGCGGATATGTAGGCGATCGTTCCGCCGCCGCCGACGTCCACTCTGCCAAGCTCGGCTGTCTGGAACGCCACCTGGTGCTTCTCCAGCATCGCGCGGATGGCCGCCATGTACTCGGCGTTCGCATCGTTGCTCCCGCTCTTGCCCCGGGAACCGGTGTATTTGTTGAATACGAGACCTTTTCCAAAATATGCGCTGTTCTTTTTCTCGAAGCAAGACGCGTACAGAGGATCGTAGGCCGCGCTCACATCGGATGAGAGCATCCGGCTGGCGCTCAGGCATCTGCGCAGCTCCAACTCGCTGTACTGCCCTGCGCATTCCATCAGCTCGGCCACCGTGTTCTCAAAGAAGCGGGACTGCATGCCGGTCGCGCCGACGCTCCCGATCTCTTCTTTGTCCACCAGCAGGCAGCAGCATGTGTATGCCTGTGTCTGCGTGTCGAGCTGGGCCGCCAGCGACGTGTAGCCGCAGACACGGTCGTCCTGTCCGTACGCCATGATCATGCTGCGGTCGAGTCCGCAGTCCCTTGCCCTGTCCGCGGGGACGATCTCCAGCTCCGCCGAGAGAAAGTCTTCCTCTTCGATATCGTATTTCTCTTTCAGGATTGCAAGGATATTGGCCTTCACCGCTTCCTTCTGCGCCTTTTCCCGGGCCTCGTCCGATGCCTTATCCTGAGTTTCGTCCTGAGTCCTGTTCTGCGCCTTTTCCGGCTCCCCGGCCCCATTTGACGGGCACGCTGCCGTCCCCGCGCTCTCCTGCGCGGCGCCTCCCTCTGCTCCTGACGCATCGGCTGCGGCCTCTCCGGCCTGCACGAGCGGGCGGCTCCCGATCAGGACGTCCAGATTTTCACCCTCGATCACAACGCGGGCCTTCTTTTCCATCTGCTCTGCTGCCAGGTGGATCAGCAGGTCAGAGATAAACACTACCGGGTCGTCCGCCTGCTCGCCGATGCAGATCTCGACTGTTGTGCCGTCCTTTTTCGCAACGATCCCGTGAATCGCCAGCGGGATCGTCACCCACTGATATTTCTTTACACCGCCGTAGTAGTGCGTGTCCAGATAGGCAAGCCCGGTATCCTCGTACAGAGGATGCTGCTTCAGATCCAGGCGCGGCGAGTCGATATGCGCGCCCAGGATGCGCATCCCCTCGCGTAGCGGACGCTCTCCGATGTGGAACAGGGCCAGGGTCTTGTTCATGCACACCGCATAGATCTTGTCTCCTGCCGCAAGCTTCCTGCCCGCCTTCTGCGCTTCCTCGAGGCTCACATAGCCCCGTGCCCGCGCAAGCCGCACGGCCTCCCTCACACACTCGCGCTCGGTCTTGCCGGCGTCCAGAAATGCCTTATATGCGGACATCAGATTCTCAAGCTCCGCAGTCTGCTCTTCGCTGTAAGTTTTCCATACATTTTCCTGTTTCATATGATCCTCCTGTGTAAATGTCCGGATGCGTTCCGCCCCGGACAGCCGTTTTTATAAAATCTCAGCACCATTATATATTTAACATCTTTATTAATCAATCTATTTTCCGCTCTTCAGCCCTCTGAAGTACCACACCGTGAACGGGATGCACAGGAAGAACGTGACCGTGTCCGCGAGCGGCTGCGCCAGCTCCACGCCCTGCAGTCCCAGAAACGCCGGCAGTATCATAATCAGAGGAAGGAAGACGTAGCCCTGCCGCGCTGAGGCCAGCAGTGTGGCGATCGCGGACTTCCCGAGGCTCTGGAAGGTCATATTGCAGCAGACGGACAGCGGCATAAACGGCATCGCGAGGCACTGCAGGCGCATCGTCTCCGTGCCGATGCGCACGACCTCCGGGTCGCTGTCGATGAACAGCCGCACCACCTGCGGCGCTGCAAAATAGCCGACTACCGCAAATACGGTCATGAAAACGGTCGCCGTGCCGGTCATAAAAACGAATGCGGCGCGGACACGGACGAATTTTTTCGCACCATAGTTGTATCCGGCGACCGGCTGATAGCCCTGGCCGAAGCCGATCACGGCCGAGAAGATCAGCATGAATACCTTTGTGACAATCGCCATCGCGGAAACCGCCGCGTCGCCGTAATGCGCGGCCTGCGTATTCAGCGCGATCATCGCCACACTCGCCAGGCCCTGCCGGAAAAACGAGGGCAGGCCGAATTTCATGATCTCCAGATACCGCACCGGCGTCTTCGCGATATTTCCGATCCCGAGCTTCGCGATCGTCCTGCCGCTGATGAACATGTAGAGCAGCACGACAAAGCCGAAGACCTGGCTCAGGGCCGTGGCGATCGCTGCGCCTGCGATCCCCAGCCGGAAGACGAAGATGAAAATGGGATCCAGGATCACATTCAGTATACCGCCCGAGGCGATCCCCACCATCGCAAACCGGGCCTTGCCCTCCGCGCACAGCAGCTTGTTGAGCGTCAGCGAACCGATCAGGAACGGCGCCGCGTACAGAATGTAGCGCGCATATTCCATCGCGTATGGCTGAATCGTCTCCGTCGCGCCGAGAAGCGCCACGAGCGGATCCAGAAACACGGTGCCGAGCACCGCGATCAGAAAGCCGAGCACCAGGGAAAAGTAAAATCCGCTGGCCGCGACTTCGGACGCCTTCCGGTCCTGCTTTTCGCCGAGCAGTCTCGACATCCAGCTCCCGGCGCCCATCCCGATCAGGAAGCCGGACGACTGGATGATCCCCATCAGGGACATCACGATCCCCACCGCGCCCGACGCGCTGGTGCCGAGCTGGGACACGAAGTACGTGTCCGCTGTATTATAAATCCCGGTGACCATCATGCTGATGATCGTCGGGACCGCCAGGGACAGAATCAGCCGGGAAACCGGCTGCTCTGTCATCTTGATATATTGTGCCTCATTTTTGTCCATGCGACTCATCTCCGTTTGTCAGTCTCCTGCCGTGATCCGTAAGATAACGCAGATTCTCCTAAACTCATTATACTGTATCACAGCCAAAATATGTTGTAAATAAATCGGGGAACAACCTGCCGGTCAATTTTTCAAATCTGGCCGCGAATCTCAGCGCTGCAGGCCATGAAACAGCCGGGGCTGAACTGCCCTGCAGCGCTGGATATCTTTGACACTCTGATGGGCTCAGCAGATCTCTGCCCCGGCGGGCATCGGCCGCTCCGGCGTCATCAGCGCAAGATTGCCGTTTTCGTCTTCGGCGCACAGAAGCATTCCCTCAGACAGCACGCCTGCCAGCTTCGCCGGCTTCAGGTTCACAAGCACCATGACCTTTTTGCCGACCATTTCTTCTGCTGTGTAGTGCGCCTTGATTCCCGACACGATCTGGCGCACCTGACTGCCGATTTTCACCTGTGAGCAGAGCAGTTTCCGCGATTTCTTCACCTCTTCGCAGGCAATGATCTCGCCTACCTGGAACTGCAGCTTCTCAAAATCGTCAAAGGTAATTTCGTCCTTCGGCTCGATATCGATGCCGGTCTCCGCCTGACCTGCCCCGGCCTCCGCCGCTTTCACATCGGCTTCTTCTGCCGCTGTGCCAGTGCCTGATGTGGCTGCCTGTCCGCCTGCTGCTCTTTTTCCGTTTCCGGATGCCTTCGCTGCTCCGCCGTCCGCCGCGGCTCCTTGTCCGTCTGCGGTTCCTTTTCCGTTTCCGGATGCCTTCGCTGCTCCGCCGTCTGACGCGGCTCCTTCTCCGGCGCCGGCTGTCTCAGCGGCCGCATTCTGCGCTGCCTGGGCCTTCTGAATTTCCTCTGCTTTCGCCAGAACTTCCTTCAGATCCAGACGTGCGAACAGAATCTCCGGCTTCTCCGTCACCTTCGTGCCGGACTCATACAGGCCGTACTGCGACATCTCTTCCAGAGAGCGCTTGCGGGCATTCAGCTGAGAGAGGATCCGCACCGACGTCTCCGGCATGAACGGCTCCAGCAGCGCAGCGCCGATCGAAATACACTCTGTCAGATTGTAAAGCACGGTCGCCAGACGATCCTTTTTCGACTCGTCTTTCGCGAGCGCCCACGGCATCGTCTCATCAATATATTTATTGCAGCGCTTGAAAAGGGTGAATATTTCCGTGATCGCATCTGCGACTCGCAGATCGTCCATCTTCCTGCTGACGGTGCCCGGTACTGCCAGTGCGAGCGTTTTCAGCTCGTCGTCGACCGGCTCCGCCGCGCCGCGATTCTCCACCACGCCGCCGAAATATTTATTTGTCATCGAGATCGTGCGGTTCACGAGGTTGCCAAGCGTGTTCGCGAGATCGGAATTGACGCGCTCCACCATCAGCTCCCAGGAGATCACGCCGTCATTGTCGAACGGCATCTCGTGCAGCACGAAATAGCGCACCGCATCCACGCCGAACACGTCTACCAGATCGTCTGCATAGAGCACGTTGCCCTTCGACTTGCTCATCTTGCCGTCGCCCTGCAGCAGCCACGGATGCCCGAATACCTGCTTCGGCAGCGGAAGCCCGAGCGCCATCAGGAAAATCGGCCAGTAGATCGTGTGGAAGCGGATGATGTCCTTGCCGATCAGATGCAGGTCGGCCGGCCAGTCTTTGCGGAACTGCTCCGTACCCTCGCCGCCGCAGTCGTAGCCGATACCGGTGATGTAGTTGGTCAGCGCGTCCAGCCAGACGTAGACGACGTGTTTGTCGTCAAACGTGACCGGAATGCCCCACTTGAACGAGGTTCTCGACACGCAGAGATCCTGCAGGCCCGGAAGCAGGAAATTGTTCATCATCTCATTTTTCCTGGAGACCGGCTGGATGAACTCCGGATGCGTGTTAATGTGCTCGATCAGCCGATCCGCGTATTTGCTCATTTTGAAGAAATAAGCTTCTTCCTTTGCCGGCTTCACTTCGCGCCCGCAGTCCGGGCACTTGCCGTCCACAAGCTGTGACTCCGTCCAGAAAGACTCACAGGGCGTACAGTACAGTCCTTCGTACGCGCCTTTATAAATGTCGCCCTGTTCATAAAGCTTCTGGAAAATCTTCTGCACCTGGCGCTCATGATCCTCATCGGTCGTACGGATAAATTTGTCGTAAGACGTGTTCATCAGATCCCAGATCCTCCGGATCTCTCCGGCCACGCTGTCCACGAACTCTTTCGGCGTCACGCCGGCCTCCGCCGCCTTCAGCTCGATCTTCTGGCCGTGCTCGTCCGTGCCGGTCTGGAAGAATACATCGTACCCCTGCTCCCTGCGGAACCGCGCAATACTGTCCGCCAGGACGATCTCATACGTATTGCCGATATGCGGCTTGCCGGACGTGTAGGCAATCGCTGTTGTCATGTAATACTTTGGTTTACTCATTTTCTTTCCTCCCTCGAATGTCTTATTCATACAAAAATGTGTTTTGGCCCCATGATACAAAAAAGCCCATCTTCCCTGTACAAGAAGACGAGCGCACCCGTGTTACCACTTCTCTTCATCCGCGCCTCACGGCACAGACCTCTGCAGGTACAATTTTCGGAAGCTCTCTGGCCGGCGGCCCAGATCCGCACAATCGCTGCCCGGAAACTTTCTGCCCGTCGACAGCCCTGCTGCCCGGATCCGCACAATCGCTGACCGGAAGCTCTCTCTGCCCGGCGGCCCCGGATCCATATATACCCTGCCGCTGTAACAGGCGGACCTGTCGCAGCTTAACAATGCGCCTGCCATACAGTAAATCCCGGCTCATCGCTCGGCTGCGCCCCTCAAAAGCCATCTTCTGTATACGTCCCTGCTTTCCCTCTCAGCACCGGGAAATTCTCTGTAACACTTCTGTATACATACTCTCTTCATCTCAGGGTTTTCCTTGTTAATTAACTTAACACACCAGAAAATTCCTGTCAAGCCGGGGTGCCTGCATTTCTTGTTCATTTCTGATTCCGGTTCAGGAATCCAGGGTTCATGGCTCGAGATTCAGGGTTTGCATTTCTTACCTGCTTCTTTTTTGTTAGCTTCGCAATTTTCTGTCTCTGGCATAGCCTGTTTTCCGTCTCAGGGCATGTTCCTGTTTTTTCCTTCATAAACTGTCGTAAGAGAATTTATGGAGTACTTTCTATGTCCCATCTGCCAATCCCGAAATCTCCGGGCTCCCTGTTTTCCGTCCGCAAAAATATCGCAAAAAATGCCTCGTCGGCAAAATCTGACGCCCCGGACGGCCTGTTTTCGCGCTTTGCCGTCCCCGCTCTTATCGGCCTTTTGTTTTTTCTGGTCGCCCGGATCTGCTTTGTGACCTCATTTCCGGCCATTCTGTTCTCAGAGGACAGAAAATTTGAGCATTTCACCGAAGAGGTGTTCCGCAGCGAGCTGAACAGCAATACTTTGAACCGTCATTACACGGTCGCGGATCCTTCTGAGTTTCACCTTGACGCCGACCGTGTGACACTCGGGGACGCCAGCCTCGCTGCGCGGCAGCAGTCCTGTGCGGCGGCGGAGAATTACCTGAACAAACTGAAAAAACTGGATCGTGAGAAGCTCTCCGAAAAACACCGGCTCACTTATGATATTTTTCAGGATGAGCTGGAAACGGAGCTTGAGGGAGCGCAGTATCTGCTCTACGACGAGCCGCTCAGCCCGACGCTCGGCATCCAGGCGCAGCTTCCCGTGCTGCTTGCTGAATATGCGTTCCGCACAAAGCGGGACATCGAGGATTACCTGACGCTTCTTACACAGATACCGGAGTATTTTTCCTCCGTCCTGACTTTTGAGAAGGCAAAGGCGGACGAAGGACTGTTTATGAGCAGCGAATGCGCCGGCGAGGTGGTGCGTCAGTGCCGGGAATTTATCGCAGATCCCGAGTCCAATTACCTGATCGGAACCTTTAATGAAAAAATCGATGCCGTGAAAAATCTGACTGCCGACGAAAAGATCGCCTACAAAAACCGGAATCAGTCCATTCTGAGCGGGTACGTCGTTCCGGCCTACGCGACCATGATCCGCACCGTCACATCGTTTGCAGACAGCGGAACAAATACGCAGGGACTTTACTATTTCCCGAAAGGGAAGGATTATTACCGCTATCTCATAAAAAGCACGGTCGGGGACGACCGCTCTGTCGAAGAGATCGAGGAAGCCGTCAAGGTTCAGCTCGTTGCAGATTTCACGGCGATTCAGAAGCTTATGCGCCAGTACGCAGGAACGGATACGAAAACCGCCGTGAGCGCCAGCTCAAACGATATCCTGAACGCCGCCGGTGGGGACGCCCTCGGTATAACCGAAAGCTCCGCGGGTCTGCCCGACATGGAAAGCTTCTGGAACCATATTCTGACTGCACCGGGCGGACAGAGCTTTCCCGCCCGGGAAGCTTCCGATATCCGGCGTGCGGCCGTCTCCGGGGCAGACGGAGCCGACGGTGCAGATGTGTCCTCCTGCGATCCGGCTGCAATGCTCGATGAGCTGCGTCAGAAAATCACACAGGATTTTCCGGTGCCCCCGGATGTCTCCTGCGAGGTGAAGTATGTGCATGAATCGCTCCAGGACTATCTGAGCCCTGCCTTTTACCTGACATCGACGATCGACGATTACACAAATAATGTCATCTACATAAATCCTGCCAGCAATTACAATGAGCTTGAGCTTTTCACGACGCTCGCGCACGAGGGGTATCCGGGGCATTTATATCAGTCCGTTTATTTCAATACGCAGAACCCGGATCTGCTGCGGAGCCTCCTGGATGTCGGCGGCTACACAGAGGGCTGGGCCACTTATGTAGAAATGTATGCGTACTCGCTCTGGGAAGAAGATCCGCTCCTTGCGGCCCTCTCTCAGCGCAACCGATCCTTCTCGCTCGGGCTCGCGTCCCTGCTCGACATCGGTGTCCACTACCGCGGCTATTCGCTCACACAGGCGGAGGCATTCCTGAAGCAGCTCGGATTCAGCAGCGACGCGGCAAAGTCCCTGTACCGGGCGATCCTGGAGGCCCCCGCAAATTATCTGCAGTACTATGTCGGCTATCTGAATTTCTGCAGCCTGCGCGACCAGATGCAGACCGCGCTCGGCAGCCGGTTTTCCCTGCGCGAATTTCACCGCCTGATACTGGAAAACGGCCCTGCGCCATTTTATATCCTGCGGAAGCAAATCCTTCCGGACGGCACCGGCACTATCGGCACGGACGCTGCCGGGAACAATGCCGATGGTTCTGCCCTCGCGAGCACTGCCGGCGGCACATGATCAGCAAAGGAGTCAGCTATGCAGTTTGTTCTCTATCTGTCACAGTTTATTATTCCCTTCCTGGTGTTTTATATCGTCGGGTATGGGCTCCTGTCCAAAGTGCCGGTCTATGACAGCTTTATCCGCGGTGCACAGGAGGGTTTATCGACCGTTATCAAAATCGTGCCCACACTGATCGGGCTGATGATAGCCGCCGGTGTGCTGCGTGCCTCCGGTTTCCTGGATTTTATCGCAGGACTTCTGGAGCATGCGGCCTCCGGCATGGCCTTTCCGGCTGCCCTTCTTCCCCTGGCGCTTCTGCGAATGTTCTCATCAAGCGCGGCAACCGGCCTCCTGCTGGATGTGTACAAAGAATACGGAACGGACTCCTCTGTCGGGCTGATTGCATCTCTGATGATGTGCTGCACCGAAACCATTTTCTACACCATGAGCATATATTACATGACTGCAGGCATTAAAAAAACGCGCCACACACTCGGCGGCGCGCTGCTTGCCACATTTGCGGGAATCGCGGCCAGCGTGGTGTTGGCCAGATGGATGAGCTGATACTGTAAAATAGAAAATAGAACTGGCGAAAACTGTAAAATCTATGATTTACGCTGCCTGTCTGGATCTGTCCGGTTTATCCTGGGCCCAGGCAAAATCCGGAACACTTCCTTTGGTATCCGGTTCCGGCTTTGCGTCCTCAGCGGCGCTTTTCACAACACCTGCTCCAGGTATTACTCCCCCTGAGACATTTCCTCAGCACCCGCTTCGGGATTTGCGTTTTCTGCGGCACTTCCCTCAACACCCGCTTCAGGATTTGCGCTTTCTGCGGCACTTTTCTCAACACCCGCTTCGGGCGCTGCACTCTTTGCGGCGCTTCCCACAACGCCTGCCTCGGGTGTTGTACTTTCTGCGGCGCTTCCCATAACACCTGCCTCGGGTGTTGTACTCTCTGCAGAAGTTCTCATATCTGCCCCGGGCAGTTCAGCTGCCTTCTCTCCGGCCTGTGCCCCGACGGTGACTCCCGCTTCAGATACCGCCCTGGCGGCGGCTGATACAGCCGTCTCTCTGACTGCCTGTACCCCGGAAGTATGCATCTCCGGATTTTTGGCGCGTTCTTCCTGCTCCTCATTTTTGATCTCCCAGTGGATGAGGATCGTAAGGACCGCACGGAGGGCGATAATGGCCGCCACAATATAGATTTCCTCAAGGCTCCGCACAACGACCGTACGCAGGATCTCACTGCCAAGTTTAAATTCCAGACCCATTGCCAGCCCCTTCGCAAGTATCAATCTTGTGTCCGGCTTGCGGCGGACATAATTGATGATGCCCTGAATGCCGGCAAAAGTGATCACGCAGACGCCGATGTATTCAAAAAGCAGTATCGCCAGGCTGATAAATGAGCGAAGAACTGTCTCCAGAAATTCCATTTCCCTTCCTCCGAATTGTTCAGTATGTACAATTAATAATTTTTATCATGTGACTTCATCATGTGACGCCGGAATTAAAAGTCTTAAATCACGTCGCACTATATTTTATCACAATTCCCCGCATTCGCCAACTGCGATTTTTACTGCCAGGTTCGCCATTGTATAAGAATTGTATGAAAATGTAACCCCATACCGTTTATTCTTTTCGAATAATATAAAAAGACGCATGGTTCGCAGTTACGGTTCCATGCGCCTTTATGCTGCTCTAATGGTGTGAAATTGTTTACTTATGTTGGCTGCATAATTTCGGCTTCAATCTTTTTCAATTCATCCATTGATATAGACGGTACAAAAAGCACAATCTTATCAAGCGGCATACTTCCGTCTCGCAGCATCCTTTTTGCTGTCGCTCTATCTGCCTCATAAGCAGCCGTTCTCGCCGCCTCATTCCTCATATCTTCCAACATCTTGCACATTTCCGCCACTCTTTTCTCAGCCTTCTCGAATTTATTTATACTAGCTGCATAATTTCGGCCTCAATCTTTTTCAATTCATCCATTGATATTGAAACATAATCGGCAATTTCTTCAAGCGACATCCTGCCCTTTCTTATCATTCTTTCTGCGGTCGCCCTATCTGCTTCATGGGCCGCTTCATTCCTCATATCTTCCAACATCTTGCACATTGCCGCCACTCTTTTCTCAGCCTTCTCGAATTTATTTATGCCAGCTGCATAATTTCGGCTTCAATCTTTTTCAAATCATCAAGAGATAATATTGAAACACAATCGGCAATTTCTTCAAGCGACATCTTGCCCTTTCTTATCAATCTTTCTGCGGTCGCTCTTTCTGTCTCATAGGCCGCTTCATTCCTCATATCTTCCAACATCTTGCACATAGCCGCTACTCCTTTCTCATCCTTCTTGAAGTACCTTGCTTTTTTCGCAAGTGCCTCGTAATTCATATCATCGGGGTCGGTGCAGGAAAAATCATGCATCAGCCTGCCGATCTCGTCATCGCCGCGGTATTTTCCATTCACATACAGGATATGCGAACCGTCGTCAAATAATACTCTTTTCTCTCCAATGGCAACATATCTCTCCACCGGATAAAGCGCCTGGTTCCCTTTCATCACATCATTCTCCGTAATGAAAATAACATAACTGTCAGGGATGTCCTTCGTATCCTCTCCCGGTTTCAATATATGCGCGTCCAGCAAACTGCTGTTATGCCTTGCACGCCTTGCGCCTGCTCCCGCATCCGCGCGCTGGATTTCGATGTCCATTTCTCTATTGTCGCTGTCAACCGCATGTACATCTAATGTGGCCGAACGGCCCTGCAGATTTTTCAGGACCTCCTGTGTGCGGACGGATCTGACCCGGACGTCTTTTCTTAAAACAATACGAAGTATCAGCTCCACGCCTTCATAATTATCCTCAAGACAGGTTGTCATAAAATCGTCGTCCATATACCGGAATGCCTGCAGGCGCTCCAGATCCCGCTGGTGTATCTGCTCCGCTGTACCCAACAACAACACCACCTCTTCTTTTGCACTTATTATACATCGAACACGGCCCTTTGAAAACAGGATTTCTGAATTTTCTTGTGAATTCATAATTGAAAGCAGATATTATTGCAGGGATTTTCCGAGGGAACTTTTACCAGAGATATTCTGAATTATTATTCGAAAGAAGAGGCACAGCTCTTGCGGCAAAATTTTCTTCATGATATAATTTCCGCAAAAGCAATGAGCCGTGCAGATACGCTGGAACGGGAAATGCCTGCAGGCAGGCTATTTCACGGGACAGCGGATCTATAGGGCGAATGCCCGCGACCGAGAAAAACCGCAGGTTTTTCGAGGGCAGCACGGCTCAATGCAAAGATAAAATCCAGTGAAAGCAGTGAGCCGTGCAGATACGCTGGAACGGGAAATGCCTGCAGGCAGGCTATTTCACGGGACAGCGGATCTATAGGGTGAATGCCCGCGACCGAGAAAAACCGCAGGTTTTTCGAGGACAGCACGGCTCGGTGCAAAGGTATAATCCTGTAAAAGCAATGAGCCGTGCAGATGCGCCGGTGCGGGAAATGTCTGCAATTTATTTTTGTCGGGCCGCAGGAATAAGGAGGATATTATGAGCAAAGTAGCAATCGTTACAGACAGCAACAGCGGAATCACAAGAGCGCTTGGGGAAGAGCTCGGCATTTATGTTCTGCCGATGCCTTTTTATATCAACGATGAAGTGTATTACGAGGATATCACTCTGACGCAGGAGGAATTCTACGAGCATCTGAAAAACCAGTCAAGCATTTCCACTTCCATGCCGTCTCTGAGCGATGTCTCTGAGCTGTGGAACCGGCTGCTGAAGGATTATGAAGAAATCGTGCACATCCCGATGTCCAGCGGTCTGAGCGGATCCTGCAATGCCGCGCTTGCACTTGCGCAGGACTACAAGGGCAGGGTTTTCGTCGTCGACAACCGCCGCATTTCCATCACCCAGAAGCAGTGCAGCATTGATGCGAAGGCCCTGGCGGATGCGGGCTGGCACGGTGGAGAGATCGCAAAGTATCTCGAGGACACAGCGGCCGATTCCAGCATCTACATCACGCTGAATACGCTGTATTACCTGAAAAAGGGCGGCCGGATCACCCCCGCAGCCGCGGCGCTCGGAACGCTTCTCCGGCTGAAGCCTGTCCTGCAGATTCAGGGCGACAAGCTTGACGCCTATGCGAAGAGCCGGACAATGAAAGCCGCCCGGACGACTATGCTCGAGGCGATTCACAAGGATCTGACCACCCGCTTTCATGCTGCTCCGGACGCTTCGGATTTTAATATCATGCTGGCGTATTCCGGAACCGACCTGACGGAGGTCAATTCCTGGAAGGAAGAGGTTCTGTCGCATTACCCGGATCACACACCCATGATCTGTGATCCGCTCTCCCTGAGCGTCTCCTGTCACATCGGAGACGGGGCTATTGCGATCGCATGCGCCAAGAAGCTTCCGGACTATCTTCTTAACAGGTACCAATAAATTTACGGCAGAAACTTCTGGCTGGAACTTTCCGGCCAGAAGTCCAGGAAATTCATTCATAACACGATGTCCCCGAAAAAAAATCGCGGAATACAGACCTCTAACAGCTGTATTCCGCGTTTCTTGTGAAGTATTTTTTTAGGACAAAATACTTATGGAGCTTAATGAGACATCGGGGATTCGAACCCCGGACAACTTGATTAAAAGTCAAGTGCTCTACCGCCTGAGCTAATATCCCATCTGTTGTTTTTTGAAAAGAATGTCTCCGAAGCGGAAGCTTTCTTTCCGAAAATAAACAGCATGCCCAGAGCCGGAGTCGAACCAGCGACACGAGGATTTTCAGTCCTCTGCTCTACCAACTGAGCTATCTGGGCATATTTACCAGCAGCACCTGTATATCTGGCTGTGTCAGATCTGCAGGACAGCTGCCGAGTTGCGGGAGTAGGATTTGAACCTACGACCTTCGGGTTATGAGCCCGACGAGCTTCCAGACTGCTCCACCCCG
>CANRBX010000036.1 GCA_947628955.1 uncultured Lachnospiraceae bacterium
GCTCTGACGGACGGCAATCCGGCCCGGATGTCCCAGATGCTCGCGCTGAATATTTACGATACGATGTATGGGATGACCGGATGGCAGGGCGTCGGCCAGGCGAAGGCAGTCATCTTCTTTATCCTTGTGGCGGTGATCGCTGTCGCGCAGAACAGGCTGACGACCAGTAAGGAGGTGCAGTGATGGCAAAGGTAAATGAAAATGTGAACGCTGCGCGCCGCGCAAAGCATGGCGGCCTTCTCACGCTGTTCTTCTCTGTACTGGGCGTTGCGTGGATCCTTCCGATCGCAGTCGTTGTCCTGAACTCCTTCAAGAGAAAGGCCTACATATTCCGCAATCCGTTCGGGATCAGCGCCGCGTCGGTCTTTGACGGCTTCGACCGCTGGAAGCAGGGCGTTGACCGGGTGATGTGCGGCATGCTGAACTACACGAACGGCCTGAAGCAGACGAATTTCTGGTCCTGTTTCGGGTATTCGCTGTTCATCACGGTCGGCGCAGTGGCGGCAATCCTGCTTTTCTGCTCGATGTGCGCATGGTATATCACCCGCGTCAGGACAAAAGTGACGCAGACAATCTATCTTCTGTGCCTGTTCTCGATGATCGTTCCCTTCCAGATGGTGATGTTTACACTGTCCAAGTTTGCGAACATTCTGCACCTGTCAAATCCGCTCGGGATCATTGTCGTGTATCTGGGCTTCGGGGCCGGGCTTGCGGTGTTCATGTTCAGCGGCTTTATCCGCAGTATTTCGCTCGAGATCGAGGAGGCCTCCACGATCGACGGCTGCAGTCCGCTCCAGACCTTTTTCCTTGTGGTTTTTCCGATCCTGAAACCGACGACCGTGACGATCGCGATCCTGGAGGCAATGTGGGTGTGGAACGACTATCTGCTGCCGAGCCTTGTGCTGAATGTAAATAAATACAGAACGATCCCGATCGCGGTACAGTACCTGAAACAGAGCCACGGGCAGCTCGACTGGGGCGCCATGATGGCGGTCCTTGTGCTGGCCATTGTGCCGATCGTCGTTTTCTATATCGCGTGCCAGAAATACATCATAGAGGGTGTCGTGGCGGGAGCGGTCAAGGGCTGAACTGGTTCTTGCTTTTTGATGCGGTAATTGGTATACTATGACACATATATGAAAGGGCCGTGAGTGTGGATGGATCAGATAACGATCAAAGAAGTGGCAAAATTATGCGGAGTAGGTGTGAGTACCGTGTCAAGGGCGATCAATAATCACCCGGATATCAATGATGCGACGAAACGGATGGTCATGGAGACGATCCGCAAATACAATTATGTGCCGAACAACAGCGCCCGGAATCTGAAGCGCGCGGATTCCAACACGATCGCGGTACTCATCAAGGGAATCACCAATCCGTTTTTTGCAGATATGATTCAGGTGTTTGAACGGGAGATCACAAGACAGAAGTACTCTTTTGTGCTTCAGCATGTGGAAGAGTTTGAGGATGAGGTCGATACGGCGCTGCTGCTGGAGAAGGAGAAGCGCCTTAAGGGAATTGTATTTCTGGGAGGCATAAGTAACCGCACGGAAGAAAAGCTCAGCTTTCTTACTGTGCCGTACGTGATCAGTACGGTGGAGTCAGGAGTGGGGGAGGAGACTGCCACGGTGGCGGTGGACAACGAAAAGGAAAGCCAGAAGATGGTGGAGTATCTGATCTCGTGCGGACATGAGAAGATTGCATTCCTTGCCGCACAGAAAAATGACGCGAGCATCGGGATGCTGCGGCACAGGGGATACAGGATGGCGCTGAAAAAGGGCGGCCTGGAATACGACGAAGGCCTGGTGATGTGGACGAAGGAGGGCTGTCCGACGTACTCTCTGGAAAACGGCTACGCCCTCGCCCGGGAGCTTCTGGAATCCGGGAAGGAATTTACCTGTATCTACGCACTCTCGGATATCATGGCGATCGGGGCATGCAAGGCATTGTTTGACGCCGGGAAGCGTGTGCCGGAAGACTACTCGGTGGCCGGGTTTGACGGACTGGAGCTGGCAGGATACTATGAACCGTCGATCACGACCATCTGCCAGCCGCGCAGAGAGATGGCAGAGGCGACGATCCGGCTGCTTTTTGATCTGATCGAGCAGAAGCCCGTAAATACGCGGCAGATTTTTGAGGCGAGGCTGCAGCAGGGAAATTCCACGCGTCCCCTCTCAGCGGCGGCCCGGTGATGAAAGCGCCTGCGCTTTGCATGACATCTTCCGGCTGCAGTATATTTATTATTTATAAGGATACCTTTACTTCGTGCTGATGCTGTTTAGACGGCTGAATGCAGCGCGGGGAGGGTATCCTTTTTATCCTTATTTATCCTTTATTTACACTTTCCGCGCGGGGAAAACCCGCAGGAAAACTCAGGGAAAAACTGCTTGACTCTGATTTGATTTTGTGCTAAAGTGTAGGTTGCACTATTGTGCAGGATTATGCCCAAGGGTGAATTATGCCCAAAATCTGACTGCAGAAAGAACAGAGGTGAAACGTCAATGGAGAAAAACCGGATACGTCCTGTTACAAATGGTAAAGGGTTTCGTATGAGTTACTCAAGGCAGAAGGAAGTCCTTGAGATGCCTAATCTTATTGAAGTTCAGAAGGATTCTTACCAGTGGTTTCTGGATGAGGGGCTCAGAGAAGTTTTTGATGATATCTCACCGATCGAGGACTATGGCGGAAAACTCAGTCTCGAGTTCGTAGATTTTAAGCTTTGTGAGGACGATACTAAGTATACCATTGAGGAATGTGTGGAGCGCGACGCGACGTATGCCGCTCCGCTTAAGGTGCGCGTGCGTCTGCACAATAAGGAAAATGACGAGATCAGTGAACACGAAATTTTCATGGGCGACCTCCCGCTGATGACCAGTACAGGTACGTTTGTGATCAACGGTGCGGAGCGTGTTATCGTCAGCCAGCTGGTGCGTTCACCCGGCATCTACTATGCGGTTGCGCATGACAAGCTCGGGAAGAAGCTGTACTCCTGTACGGTTATCCCGAACCGCGGCGCCTGGCTGGAGTACGAGACGGACTCCAATGACGTGTTTTACGTGCGTGTCGACCGGACGAGGAAGGTTCCCGTCACGGTGCTTGCACGTGCGCTTGGCGTAAGTTCTAATGCAGAGATCCTGGAGTTTTTCGGCGAGGAGCCGAAGATTGTCGCGACGCTCGCGAAGGATACGGCCACCAATTACGAGGAGGGCCTTCTTGAGCTGTACAAGAAGATCCGCCCGGGCGAGCCGCTTGCGGTCGAGAGCGCAGAGAGTCTGATCATGAGCATGTTCTTCGACCCGCGCCGCTATGACCTGGCGAAGGTCGGAAGATATAAATTTAATAAGAAGCTGATGCTCCGCAACCGCATCAACGGCCACGTGCTGGCTGAGGATGTCGTTGACACGAGCACCGGAGAGATCATCGCGGAGGCCGGCACGGAGGCGACGAGGGAGCTGGCGGACAAAATCCAGAATGCGGCCGTTCCGTACGTGCTGATCCGCACGGAGGAGCGGGACGTCAAGGTGATCTCCAGCATGATGGTGGATCTGCGCAGCTTCGTGGACTGCAATCCGCGCGAGCTCGGGATAACGGAGCTGGTCTACTATCCGGTACTCAAGAGGATCCTGGAGGAAAACGACACCCTGGAGGAGCGCAGAGAGGCGATCCGGAAGTCGGTGCACGACCTGATCCCGAAGCATATCACGAAGGACGATATCCTTGCGTCCATCAACTACAACATTCATCTGGAGTACGGCATCGGCAACGACGACGATATCGACCATCTGGGGAACCGCCGCATCCGCGCGGTCGGCGAGCTTCTGCAGAACCAGTACCGCATCGGCCTGTCCAGGCTGGAGCGCGTCGTGCGCGAGCGCATGACCACTCAGGAGACGGAGGGGATCTCCCCGCAGTCCCTGATCAACATCAAGCCGGTGACCGCGGCTGTCAAGGAATTTTTCGGTTCCTCGCAGCTGTCCCAGTTCATGGATCAGAACAACCCGCTCGGAGAGCTGACGCACAAGAGACGTCTCTCCGCCCTGGGACCCGGCGGCCTGTCGAGAGACCGCGCCGGATTTGAGGTGCGCGACGTGCATTACTCCCACTATGGAAGAATGTGCCCGATCGAGACGCCTGAAGGCCCGAACATCGGCCTGATCAACTCTCTGGCGACGTATGCGCGGATCAACGAGTACGGCTTCGTCGAGGCGCCGTACCGCAAGATCGACAAGTCCGATCCGAAGAACCCGCGTGTTACGGATGAGGTGGTCTATATGACCGCCGATGAGGAAGATAATTACCATGTTGCGCAGGCGAACGAGCAGCTCGATGAGAACGGACACTTTGTCCGCAAAAATGTCTCGGGCCGCTACAGAGACGAGACGCAGGAATATGAGCGCGGCATGTTTGACTTTATGGATGTGTCCCCGAAGATGGTATTCTCCGTTGCGACGGCGCTGATCCCGTTCCTCGAGAACGACGACGCGAACCGCGCGCTGATGGGCTCCAACATGCAGCGCCAGGCGGTGCCTCTTCTGACGACGGAAGCGCCCGTGGTCGGCACCGGCATGGAGACGAAGACTGCGGTGGACTCCGGCGTCTGCGTGATCGCAAGGCACTCCGGCACGGTGGAGCGGTCGACCTCGAAGGAGATCGTGATCCGCACGGACGACGGCATGAGGGACGAGTATCACCTGATGAAGTTCGTCCGGAGCAACCAGAGCAACTGCTACAATCAGCGTCCGATCGTCCTGAAGGGCGAGAGGGTGACAGAGGGACAGGTCATCGCGGACGGCCCGTCCACGTCAAACGGCGAGATCGCGCTCGGCAAGAACCCGCTGATCGGTTTTATGACGTGGGAAGGCTACAACTACGAGGACGCGGTGCTGCTCAGCGAGAAACTGGTGATGGACGACGTCTACACGTCGGTCCACATTGAGGAATATGAGGCGGAGGCGCGCGACACGAAGCTCGGGCCGGAGGAGATCACAAGAGACGTTCCGGGCGTGGGCGACGACGCGCTGAAGGACCTCGACGAGAGGGGGATCATCCGCATCGGCGCGGAGGTGCGCGCCGGCGATATCCTGGTCGGCAAGGTGACGCCGAAGGGCGAGACAGAGCTGACGGCGGAGGAGCGCCTGCTGCGCGCGATCTTCGGCGAGAAGGCGCGCGAGGTCAGGGACACCTCCCTGAAGGTGCCGCACGGCGAATACGGCATCGTTGTGGACGCCAAGGTGTTCACACGTGAGAACGGCGACGAGCTCTCTCCGGGCGTGAACCAGGCGGTGCGCATCTACATCGCGCAGAAGAGAAAGATCTCCGTGGGCGACAAGATGGCAGGCCGCCACGGCAACAAGGGCGTGGTCTCCCGCGTGCTTCCGGTGGAGGATATGCCGTTCCTGCCGAACGGACGTCCGCTGGACATCGTTCTGAACCCGCTCGGCGTGCCGTCGCGTATGAATATCGGACAGGTGCTGGAGATCCATCTGAGCCTTGCGGCGAAGGCGCTCGGCTTTAACGTCTCGACGCCGGTCTTCGACGGCGCGAACGAGGAGGACATCATGGACACCCTGGATCTCGCGAACGATTACGTGAATCTGGAGTGGGATGAGTTCAAAGCGAAGCATGAGCAGGAGCTGCTCCCGGAGGTGATGGACTACCTCTATGAGAACAGGGATCACAGGAAGGTCTGGAAGGGCGTTCCGATCTCCCGCGACGGAAAGGTGAGGCTGCGCGACGGGCGCACCGGAGAGTACTTCGACAGCCCGGTCACGATCGGCCACATGCATTACCTGAAGCTGCACCATCTGGTGGACGACAAGATCCATGCGCGCTCGACCGGCCCGTATGCGCTCGTCACGCAGCAGCCGCTCGGCGGCAAGGCGCAGTTCGGCGGACAGCGCTTCGGAGAGATGGAGGTGTGGGCCCTCGAGGCGTACGGCGCTTCCTACACTCTGCAGGAGATCCTGACGGTCAAGTCGGACGACGTGGTGGGCCGCGTAAAGACGTACGAGGCGATCATCAAGGGCGAGAACATCCCGCAGCCGGGGATCCCGGAGTCCTTCAAGGTTCTCCTCAAGGAGCTCCAGTCGCTCGGGCTGGACGTCAAGGTGCTTAAGGACGACAACACAGAAGTGGAACTGATGGAGACGATCGATTACGGCGATACGGATCTGCGCTCCCTCATCGAGGGCGACCGCGGCTACAACCGCGAGGAAGAGTCCCTCGGGGGCTACGGCTTCACGCGTCAGGAATTTGACGGGGAAGAGCTCCTGGACATCGAGGAGGAAGAGGAAGAGCCGGACGATGACGAATTATTTGACCTGGAAGAGTCCTTCGATGAAGAATAATCCTGTTCAGGCCGGGCCGGGGCGTTTGCGGCCGGGGCCGCAGGAAGAGGACTCAGGCGGCGGTCCGGGTTTCGCGAAGCGGATTCACATGCCCGGGCTGCGCGCTGCCGGATACGGAGCAGACAGGAACAGAAACAGCGTGGGAAAGGAGTACCATCAATGCCAGAGACAGTAAATAATGAAGGTTATCAGCCGATGACGTTTGATGCAATCAAGATCGGCCTTGCCTCTCCGGACAAGATCAGAGAGTGGTCACACGGAGAGGTGACGAAGCCGGAAACCATAAATTACAGAACCCTTAAGCCGGAGAAGGATGGTCTTTACTGTGAGCGCATTTTCGGACCGAGCAGGGACTGGGAGTGCCACTGCGGAAAGTACAAGAAGATCCGCTACAAGGGCGTCGTCTGTGACCGCTGCGGCGTGGAAGTCACGAAATCTTCCGTGCGCCGTGAGCGCATGGGACATATCGAGCTTGCAGCCCCGGTTTCCCACATCTGGTACTTTAAGGGTATTCCGTCCAGAATGGGCCTGATGCTGGACCTTTCTCCGCGGACGCTGGAGAAGATCCTCTATTTCGCCAACTATATCGTTCTGGATGCCGGCGCGACGGATCTGCACTACAAGCAGGTGCTGACGGAGCGCGAATACCAGGATGCCAGGGAGAAATGGGGCAATGCGTTCCGCGCGGGCATGGGCGCCGAGTCCATCAAGGAGCTGCTTGAGGCGATCGACATGGAGAAGGAGTCCGAGGAGCTGAAGAAGGGCCTCCGCGAGTCCACCGGGCAGAAGAGGGCCAGGATCATCAAGCGCCTGGAGGTCGTCGAGGCCTTCCGCGAGTCCGGCAACCGCCCGGAGTGGATGGTCATGACCGTGATCCCGGTCATCCCGCCGGATCTGCGCCCGATGGTACAGCTCGACGGCGGACGTTTTGCGACGTCCGACCTGAACGACCTCTACCGCAGGATCATCAACCGGAACAACCGTCTGAAGAGACTGCTGGATCTCGGAGCGCCGGACATCATCGTGCGCAATGAGAAGCGCATGCTGCAGGAGGCGGTCGATGCCCTGATCGACAACGGCCGCCGCGGCAGACCGGTCGTGGGGCCGGGCAACCGCGCCCTGAAGTCTCTGTCTGACATGCTGAAGGGAAAATCCGGGCGTTTCCGCCAGAACCTTCTGGGAAAACGTGTGGACTATTCCGGACGTTCCGTTATCGTCGTCGGGCCGGAGCTGAAGATCTACCAGTGCGGCCTGCCGAAGGAGATGGCGATCGAGCTGTTCAAGCCCTTCGTGATGAAGGAGCTTGTGGCGAACGGAACCTCCCACAATATCAAGAACGCAAAGAAAATGGTAGAGCGCCTGCAGCCTGAGGTGTGGGATGTGCTCGAGGAGGTTATCAAGGAGCATCCGGTCATGCTGAACCGCGCCCCCACACTGCACCGCCTCGGCATCCAGGCATTTGAACCGATCCTGGTCGAGGGCAAGGCGATCAAGCTTCACCCGCTCGTGTGTACCGCGTTCAACGCGGACTTCGACGGAGACCAGATGGCTGTCCATCTGCCGCTGTCCGTGGAGGCGCAGGCGGAGTGCCGCTTCCTGCTCCTGTCCCCGAACAACCTGCTGAAGCCGTCCGACGGCGGCCCGGTGGCGGTTCCGTCGCAGGACATGGTGCTCGGCATCTACTATCTGACACAGGAGCGCCCGGGCGCGCTGGGCGAGGGCAAGTTCTTCCGCAGCGTCAGCGAGGCGATCCTGGCGTATGAGAACAAGGCCCTGACGCTGCAGTCCAGGATCAAGGTGCGCATGCAGAAGAAGCTGGAGGACGGCACGCTGCTGCAGGATACGGTGGAGTCGACGCTCGGCCGCTTCCTGTTCAACGAGATCCTTCCGCAGGACCTGGGATTTGTGGACCGTTCGGTTCCCGGCAATGAGCTGAAGCTGGAGGTCGATTTCCTGGTCGGCAAGAAGGGGCTGAAGCAGATCCTCGAGAAGGTCATCAACACGCACGGGGCCACCAGGACGGCGGAGGTGCTTGACGATATCAAGGCCACCGGCTACAAGTATTCGACGAGAGCGGCCATGACGGTTTCCATCTCGGATATGACCGTGCCGCCGGAGAAGCCGGAGCTGATCAAAAAGGCGCAGGACACCGTGGATAAGATCACGAGAAACTATAAGCGCGGCCTTATCACGGAGGAAGAGCGATATAAAGAGGTCGTTGAGACGTGGAAGGAGACAGACGATACGCTGACGAAGGCCCTTCTCGACGGACTTGACAAATACAACAACATTTTCATGATGGCCGACTCCGGAGCCCGAGGCTCCGACAAGCAGATCAAGCAGCTTGCCGGCATGCGCGGACTGATGGCGGATACGACCGGCCATACGATCGAGCTGCCGATCAAGTCGAACTTCCGTGAGGGACTCGACGTGCTGGAGTACTTCATGTCGGCGCACGGCGCCCGCAAGGGCCTGTCGGACACGGCGCTGCGCACGGCGGACTCAGGTTACCTGACGAGGCGTCTCGTCGATGTCTCACAGGAGCTGATCATCCGCGAGGTGGACTGCTGTGAGGGCAAGGATGAGATCCCGGGCATGTATGTGAAGTCATTCACGGACGGGAGAGAAGAGATCGAGAGCGTTCAGGAGCGCATCACGGGACGTGTCTCCTGCGAGACGATCTGCGACGACAAGGGCGAGGTGATCGTCCGGGCGAACCACATGATCACCCCGGGACGCGCGGCGCGCATCATGAAGAGCGGCGTCGACGCGGAGGGAAAGCCCTACCAGAAGATCAAGGTCCGCACGATCCTGACCTGCCGTTCGCACACCGGCGTCTGCGCGAAGTGCTACGGCGCGAACCTGGCGACGGGCGAGAGCGTCCAGGTGGGCGAGTCTGTCGGCATCATCGCGGCGCAGTCCATCGGCGAGCCGGGCACACAGCTGACGATGCGTACATTCCACACCGGCGGCGTGGCGGGCGGCGATATCACACAGGGTCTTCCGCGTGTCGAGGAGCTGTTTGAGGCGAGAAAACCGAAAGGACTGGCGATCATCACGGAGATCGCCGGGAACGTCACGATCCGCGATACGAAGAAGAAGCGCGAGATCATCGTCACGAACAATGAGACGGGCGAATCCAGGACTTACCTGATCCCGTACGGTTCGAGGATCAAGGTGGCGGACGAGGCGTACCTGGAGGCCGGCGACGAGCTGACCGAGGGAAGCGTCAACCCGCACGACATCCTGAAGATCAAGGGCGTCGAGGCCGTGCAGGACTATATGCTGCGCGAGGTGCAGCGTGTGTACCGCCTGCAGGGCGTGGAGATCAATGACAAGCACATCGAGGTGATCGTGCGCCAGATGCTGAAGAAGATCCGGGTTGAGAATAACGGAGACACGGATTTCCTGCCGGGGACGCTGGTCGACACTCTGGATTTCGAGGATGTGAACGAGCGGATGATCGCGGAGGGCAAGGCTCCCGCGGAGGGCAAGCGCGTGATGCTCGGCATCACAAAAGCGGCCCTTGCGACGAACTCCTTCCTGTCGGCGGCCTCCTTCCAGGAGACGACGAAGGTGCTCACCGAGGCGGCCATCAAGGGCAAGGTTGATCCGCTGATCGGCCTGAAGGAAAACGTGATCATCGGCAAGCTGATCCCGGCCGGTACCGGGATGAAGCGCTACCACAACGTGAGGCTGGACGTGTCCGGCGCGGATGATTTTGAGTATGATCTGCCGGAGGACGAGGAAGAGCTCACGGTGGACGAGATGGAGGACACGGTGGATCTGACAGAAGAGCCGGCTGCGGAAGAGCCCGGCACAGAGCCGGAGGAGGAGCTCCAGCCGGATCTGGATGAGATGCTGGCCGGGATCACCGAGGAATAAGACCGGAATGAGACAGTAGATACAAAAAAGGCTGTGGCAAAATAGCACTCGAGAGAGTACCGGACAAACTATTTTGTAACGGCCTTTTTGTTCACATTATTTTTTTTATGTGATAAGATGATGCCAGGGTCAAAAGTCATAAACCACGATGCGCTTGCGCATAAGTGGTTTTATGACTTAATGACCCGCCAAACATGAGGAAGAAGTGGGGTCGGGGTGCTGAGCGCCAGTGGCGCTCGTTTAGCACCGACCGAAGCGGAGCGCAGACCCCATGGATTCCGAATGTTGGGCAGGATTGTGAGAGTGCGCAGCACGGAACAATCCGTATGGCATCATTTAACCCCAACATCATAAGAAGAGAATGACACCGGGGCGCCGACATAAAACAGGCGCAGCCTGGAAATGATGATAACAGATACAGCAGAGGTCAGGTTTCGATATGGAAAGACGCAGAATGCCGGAAGGAAGGGGAAACACCGCAGGCCGCACTGGCCGGGGCGCCGCAGGGCCGCAGGCTTTGATGGCTTCGCAGGCCCCGGGCCGCAGAGCGCAGCGGGCTCCGGGCCGTACAGTGCAGCAGCCCCCGGGCCGCAGAACCTCCGGTTACCCGGAGCAGAGAACACAGATGTCCCGCGGCAGGAGGATGCCGGAGAATCCGGGAGGCCGGATGCCGGGCCGCATGGGCGGGAGGATGCCGGAACGGCCCCGGCGGGTGCTGACGCCGACAAATCTTCTGGCGGCGCTGATCGGATTTCTGTTCCTGTTCAGCGCGTCTGTCGTGCTGGTGCTGAACCTGCGCTCCATCTATTATGTCGATATCCGTCTTCAGAATCTGGAGAGCCAGACGGGGCTCTCCGAGGAAGTGATCCGCAGAAACTATGATACGCTGATCGACTACAACCTGATCACGAAGGGCGTGAAGACGCTGGAATTTCCGGATTTTCCGATGTCGCAGTCGGGGGAGACCCATTTCCGCGAGGTGAAGCGCATCTTTTTCGCGGTGCAGTGCCTGTGCGCGCTGACGGGAGTTCTGCTGGCAGCCGTGCTTTTCAGGAAGTTCCGGCGCAGGGATTACGGAAGCCTGAAGCTGATCTGCGTGCTGACGGTGGTCGTGCCGGCGGTGGTCGGCATTCTCGCGGTGGGAAACTGGAACTGGTTTTTTGTCGCGTTTCACGAGCTGTTTTTTGACAATGATTACTGGATATTTAACCCGGTGACGGATCCGGTGATCCGCATTCTGCCGGATGTGTTTTTCTTCCACTGTGCGGTGGCAATCCTGCTCTTTGTGCTGCTGGGAGGACTGCTGTGCGGGGCGTGCTACCGGTTCGCGACGCGCAGATACCGCAGGCAGAGATATCGCTGACTGCCGCAAAGAACTTCCGTGCGCGCGCAGGAGATGACGCACAGAAACAGAAGATTCTGTACAGGAGAGATCAGGCGAGGAGGCCGACTATGAATTTAGAGAAAATTCCGCAGTATGAGCTTATCATGCAGAAGAGGATCGAAGATATCCGTTCGGACGGTTATCTGCTGCGCCACAAAAAGAGCGGCGCGCGTGTGATGGTGCTGGAAAATGGCGATGACAATAAGGTGTTTGGCATTGCGTTTCGGACGACGCCGACGGACAGCACGGGCGTGGCGCACATCCTGGAGCACAGCGTGCTGTGCGGCAGCAGAAATTTCCCGTCGAAGGATCCGTTTGTCGAGCTGGTGAAGGGCTCGCTGAACACGTTCCTCAACGCGATGACGTTTCCGGATAAAACGATGTACCCGATTGCAAGCTGCAACGAGAAGGATTTCCGCAACCTGATGCATGTCTACCTGGACGCGGTGTTCTATCCGAATATCTATACGCAGGAAGAGATTTTCCGGCAGGAGGGCTGGAATTATCAGATCGAGTCGCCGGAGGATGAGATCGTCTACAACGGCGTCGTCTACAATGAGATGAAGGGCGCGTTCTCCACGCCGGAGGACGTGCTGGACCGGGAGATCCTGAATTCTCTGTTCCCGGACAACACGTACGGTGTGGAGTCGGGCGGCGATCCGGCGCACATCCCGGATCTGACGTACGGGGATTTTCTCGCGTTTCACAGCAAATATTATCATCCGTCGAACAGTTACATCTACCTGTACGGCGACCTGGATATGGAAGAGCGCCTGAACTGGATGGACCGGGAGTACCTGAGCCATTTTGATGTGCTGGCGGTGGATTCCGCGATTCCGATGCAGCAGCCGTTCGACAGGCCGCGCGAGGTGAGACGGAGCTATCCGATCTCGGATACGGATCCGCTGGAGGACAATACCTACCTGTCTTACAATGCGGTGATCGGCACGAGCCTGGACGTCGACCTGACGCACGCGTTCGCCGTGCTGGATTACGCGCTTCTGTCCGCGCCGGGCGCGGCCCTGAAGCAGGCGCTGCTTGACGCGGGGCTCGGCAAGGATATCATGAGCTCCTACGAGAGCGGGATCCAGCAGCCGATGTTCAGCGTGATCGCGAAGAACGCGAACGGCGCGGACAGGGAACGTTTCGTTCAGGTGGTCCGGGAAACGCTTTCGCGCCTCGTCTCGGAAGGAATTGATAAAAAGGCTCTGCGCGCCGGGATCAATATCATGGAATTCAAGGCGCGGGAGGCGGATTTTGGCTCGTACCCGAAGGGCCTGTTCTACGGGATGGACGTGCTTGACAGCTGGCTCTATGACGACGGCGCGCCGTTCGACTACCTGGATTTTTCGGTCTTTGACAGGATGAAACAGCGCGTCGACAGCGGGTATTTCGAGGAACTTGTGCAGAAGTATCTGCTGGACAACACGCATATGTCGATTCTGACCCTGGAGCCGGAGCGCGGACTGACGGCGAAGACGGACCGCGAGACGGCGGAGAAGCTGCGCGCTTACAAGGAGTCCCTGACGGAAGCGCAGGTGCAGGAGCTGGTCGACGCGACGGCCAGGCTGAGGGAGTTTCAGGACGCGCCGTCGCCCGAGGACGCGCTGGCGAAGCTGGATCCGCTCACGAGGAATGACATTGAGAAGAAGGCGAAGCCTTTTGAAAATAAGGAATATGAGATTGACGGGACCACAGTGCTCCACCACGATATTTTCACGAGCGGGATCGCGTATCTGGATCTTCTGTTTGACGCGGACTGCGTAGGCCGCGAGGACATCCCCTATCTCGGCGTGCTCAAGGCGGTGCTCGGGATGATGGACACGGAGCATTATACGTATCAGGATCTGAACAGCGAGATCAATATCAACACGGGCGGGATCTCGGCCGGGCTGAGCGTTTATCCGGTACTGCCGGACGGCGAGAAGCTGCGCACATTCGCGGGGATACGCGCAAAGGTGCTCTACGACAGGCTGCCGTTCGCGCTTGAGATGGCGGAGGAGATCCTGCTGCGCACGAAATTTGACGACGACAAGCGGCTGTACGAGATCCTTGCGAAGCTGAAATCAAGGCTGCAGATGGTTTTCTCGGGCTCCGGGCATACTACGGCGGCGCTGCGAGCGATGTCGTATTTCTCGCAGGCGGCGGCCTTCAACGACGCGATCAATGGCCTTGCGTTCTACCGGCTGATCGAGGATCTGAAAAAGAACTTCGAGCAGCGAAAGGAAGCACTCAAGGACAGGCTTCGCGAACTGGTGCACGAGCTGTTTGGCAGGAAGAGACTGTTCGTCAGCCTGACTTCGGATGCGGAGGGGCTTGAGAAGCTGCGCGCGCCGCTTTGCGGCTTTGCCGGAAGCCTGCCGGACGCGGAAACGGAGAAGAAGGACAGCCGCCTGCTTCCGGAGAAGAAGAACGAGGGCTTCATGACGGCCGGGCAGGTGCAGTATGTCGCGCGGGCGGGCAATTTCGTGAAGGCCGGCTACGCGTACAGCGGACTGCTTCGCATCGTGAAGGTGCTGATGAATTACGATTATCTCTGGATCAATCTGCGCGTGAAGGGCGGCGCCTACGGCTGCATGAGCTCCTTCGGGCGCGACGGAGATTCTTACTTTGTATCCTTCCGCGACCCGAACCTTGGCAGGACGAATGAGATCTTTGAGGGAGTGCCGGAGTACCTGGAGAACTTCGGGGCGGACGAGAAGGAGATGACCGGCTATATTATCGGGACGTTCAGCGATATCGACGTACCGCTGAATCCTTCGGCGCAGGGCCTGCGCGCGCAGAGCGCGTACTTCAGCGGGCTGACCGACGCGGATGTGCAGAAGGAGCGCGACGAGGTGCTGCAGGCAACGCCGGAGCAGATCCGCGCGCTGGCGCCTCTGGTGCGCGCGGTGCTCTCTGAGCAGGCGATCTGCGTGGTCGGAAACGAGGAGAAGATCCGCGGGGAGCAGGGGATGTTCGGAAGCATCCAGATGCTGACCGGGGCAGAGGAATAAATTATGGAAGCTGCAAATTTCAGATCCGGCTTCGCGACGCTGATCGGGCGTCCGAACGTGGGCAAATCCACGCTGATGAACCATCTGATCGGGCAGAAGATCGCGATCACGTCGAACAAGCCGCAGACGACCCGCAACCGGATCCAGACGGTCTACACCTCGAAAGAGGGACAGATCGTGTTTCTGGACACGCCGGGGATTCACAAGGCGAAAAACAAGCTCGGAGAATACATGGTGCACGTCGCGGAGCAGACGTTCCGGGAGGTCGACGTCGTGCTGTGGCTCGTCGAGCCGACGGATTTCATAGGGAAGGGCGAGCGCCACATTGCGGAGCAGCTGAAAAAGGCCAGTGTGCCGGTGATCCTGATCATGAACAAGATCGACACGGTGGACAAAAGCCGGATCCCGGGCTACCTGGAGGGATACCGCGAGGTTTTCGATTTCGCGGACATGATCCCGGTCTGCGCCCTGCGCGGCGTGGGCATGGACAAGGTGATCCGGGCCATCTTCCGCTATCTGCCGTACGGGCCGAAGTATTTCGACGACGACACGGTGACGGACCAGCCGCAGCGCCAGATTGCGGCGGAGCTGATCCGGGAGAAAGCGCTGCGCTGCCTCGATGAGGAGATCCCGCACGGCATTGCGGTCTCGATCGAGAAGATGCAGGAGCGGCCGGGCGGGGATATCATGGATATCGAGGCGGTGATCGTCTGCGAGAAGGATTCCCACAAGGGAATCATCATCGGAAAGGGCGGCGCGATGCTGCGCAGGATCGGTTCGCAGGCGCGCAGGGAGATCGAGAAGATGCTGGAGATGCAGGTGAACCTGCAGCTCTGGGTCAAGGTGAAAAAGGACTGGCGCGACAGCGATTTCCTGATAAAGAATTTCGGATACGATAAGAAGCAGATAGAATAAGCCGGGGCAGGGCGCATCCGGCTGTCTGTCCGCATACGGTGCGGGAGAAATATGAGCGAGCTGTTGAAGGTAAACGGTATGGTACTGTCTGCCACGCCGTTCGGGGACTACGATAAGAGAGTGGTGCTGCTGACGAGGGAGCGCGGCCGGATCACGGCGTTTGCGCGCGGGGCCAGGCGCCAGAACAGCGTGCTTCTGGCCGCGGCGAACCCGTTCGCGTTCGGAGTCTTCTCCGTGTACGAGGGGAGGAGCGCCTATACGCTTGTGAGCGCCGAGATCTCCAGCTACTTCACCGAGGTGAAGGGGGATTTCGAGGCGGCCTGCTACGGCTGTTACTTTATGGAGGTGGCAGAGTATTATTCGCGGGAGAACCTGGACGGAACGGATCTGCTGAACCTGCTGTACGTCACCTTCCGTGCCCTGGCGAAAAAGCAGCCGGACAACGAGCTGATCCGCTGCGTGTTCGAGATGAGGGCCATGGTGCAGAACGGGGAATACCCGTATGAGATGGCTGAGGATCCCTCCCTGCAGGAGGGGACGCGGCGCGCGGTCGCCTTTGTGCTGTACGCCCCGCTTCAGAAGCTGTATTCCTTTGCCCTGACGGAGGAGGTCTTTGCGGAGTTCCGAAGCGTGCAGGACCGGCTGAACCGCAGGCGCATCGACCGGGAATTCAAGTCGCTTGAGATCCTGAAGAGCATGACGGATTACGGGATAAAATAAAAGATTGAAACATCAGCATTTTATATGTATAATATATAGAATCTGGGTGAGGCCAGCCTCAGAACACAGAGAGATCTGTTTCACCGGCGCCGCCAGAGAAAGTCGCACAGGAGGATGTGCATGAATAAAAAGAGAAAAGGTCTGACGGCGGTTCTGGCGGCAGGAACACTGCTTCTTACCGGCTGTGAGCTGCTCGAGCAGGAAACCTGGCAGCCGCAGGGGCCGGACGCCGTCTCTGTCGCGGAGGACGGCTCTGTGACAGAGATCGTGAATGATACGCTGGACGCCGCGTACTACAGCTTTCCGGAGCTGGAGAATATGATCCACTCAGAGGTGGCCGACTACAATCTGAATCACGGAGAGGACTCCGTCGCGGTTGAGCAGCTGGAGTTCGAAGAGGGAAAGGTCAGCCTGACCATGAAATATGCCTCGGTAGAGGATTACGCGCGGTTTAACAATACGGAGTTCTTTTGCGGGACCGTGATCGGCGCGCAGCTGGCGGGGTATCTGTTTGACGTGCCGTACCGCAGAGTGGAGGGCGGCGCATTTCAGGGCGCGGCACTTTCCGGCACGGAGGTGATCCGGGAGATGGATAAGCAGGTGCTGGTCCTTCGCGCGCCGGCCGAGGTGCATGTGCCGGGGGAGGTGCTGTTCACCAGCACGAATGCGGAGATTCTGGCCGCGGATGTGGTGAATGCGACCGGGGATCAGGCCGAAGAGGACACGGGACTTGTGCTTCCCTCGAACGCGGTGTACAGGGGGAGGGAGACCTCCTTCGCGGAGAAGGCGGCGGCAAACCGGGTATACATTATCTATGACGACATCTGATCCGTGCCGGGAGGCATGGGCTTAGGGCGGCTGCAGGATCCTTTTTCACCCGGCAGCCCGCGGATGAAAGAATCAGAATAAAAAGAGGAGAGAAGATTATGGAAAAGACAATGGAAAAAATTGTGGCCCTCGCAAAGGGCAGAGGTTTTGTATATCCGGGTTCCGAGATCTACGGCGGACTTGCAAACACCTGGGATTACGGCAACCTCGGCGTGGAGCTGAAGAACAATGTCAAAAAGGCATGGTGGCAGAAGTTCGTCACGCAGAATCCGTACAATGTCGGCGTGGACTGCGCGATTCTGATGAATCCGCAGACCTGGGTGGCGTCCGGCCATCTCGGCGGCTTCTCTGATCCGCTGATGGACTGCCGCGAATGCCATGAGCGCTTCCGCGCGGATAAGCTGATCGAGGACTTCTGCCAGGAACAGGGGATCGAGCTCGGGAAGTCGGTCGACGCGCTCTCCCAGGAGGAGATGGTGAGCTTTATCGCGGAGCACAATATCCCGTGCCCGACCTGCGGCAAGCACAATTTTACGGATATCCGCCAGTTCAACCTGATGTTCAAGACCTTCCAGGGCGTGACCGAGGACGCGAAAAACACGGTGTACCTGCGCCCGGAGACAGCTCAGGGGATCTTCGTCAATTTCAAGAATGTGCAGCGGACGTCCCGCAAAAAGGTGCCGTTCGGCATCGCGCAGATCGGCAAGTCCTTCCGCAACGAGATCACGCCGGGCAACTTTACATTCCGCACACGTGAATTCGAGCAGATGGAGCTCGAGTTCTTCTGCGTGCCGGATACCGACCTCGAGTGGTTCGACTACTGGAGAAGCTTCTGCATCAACTGGCTGAAGTCCCTCGGCATGAAGGAAGAGGAGATGCGCGTGCGCGACCACGAGCCGGAGGAGCTGTCCTTCTACAGCAAGGCGACGACGGACATCGAGTTCCTGTTCCCGTTCGGCTGGGGCGAGCTGTGGGGCATCGCGGACCGCACGAACTACGACCTGACGCAGCACCAGAACGTGTCCGGCGAGGATATGGGCTATTTTGATGACGAGAAGAAGGAAAAATACATCCCGTACGTGATCGAGCCGTCGCTCGGCGCAGACCGCGTCGTGCTGGCGTTCCTGTGCAGCGCGTACGACGAGGAAGAGCTCGCGGGCGGCGATATGCGCACGGTGCTCCATTTCCATCCGGCGCTCGCCCCGGTCAAGGTCGGGGTGCTCCCGCTGTCGAAGAAGCTCAACGAGGGGGCGGAGAAGGTCTACACGCTGCTCTCGAAGTATTACAACTGCGAGTTTGACGACAGAGGCAATATCGGCAAGCGCTACCGCAGGCAGGACGAGATCGGCACGCCGTTCTGCGTGACCTATGATTTCGATTCGGAGACGGACGGCGCCGTGACCGTGCGCGACCGCGACACGATGGAGCAGGAGCGCGTGAAGATCGAGGACCTGAAGGCGTATTTCGAAGAGAAATTTGATTTCTGATCCGGAAGCAGGCGGAGGTCCTGCGCTTCGCATTTTTACAGCCCCGGCGGCCCGGAGGCGGATTTGAACCTTGCAGATAAGGGAAAACTCTGCTATAATTGTCGGGTAATATCTGGAAATCCTGTGATACGGGCGGTATTTCCGCCCGCTGTCATACATTTTATAAGGATAAGATTTCTGCAAACAGAACAGACAGGAGGAGTACATTATGAAAGGAAACATTGTAGTTGGCCAGTCCGGCGGCCCGACGGCCGTCATCAATTCCAGCCTTGCGGGCGTGGTCAGCAAAGCGAGAGAACTCGGAGTAAAGAAGATTTACGGAATGCATCACGGCATCCAGGGCTTCCTGAACGAGGACCTGGTAGACATGGGTGAGTACATCAGGGAGGACAAGGACATCGAGCTTCTGAAGAGGACTCCGTCCGCATTCCTCGGTTCCTGCCGCTATAAGCTGCCGAAGATCGAGGGCAACGAGGAGGTCTACGACAAGATCTTTGCGATCATGGAAAAGTATGACATCGAGTGCCTGTTTTACATCGGCGGAAACGATTCGATGGACACGATCAAGATGCTGTCCGATTACGCGGCGATGAAGGGCAAATCCCAGAGGTTCATGGGCGTGCCGAAGACGATCGACAACGACCTTCCGATCACCGACCACTGCCCGGGCTATGGCTCCGCGGCGAAATACATCGCGACTTCCCTGAAGGAAGTGATCCGCGACAACGCGAGCTTCGGCATCGAGAAGCCGACCGTCTGCGTCGTTGAGATCATGGGCCGCCACGCGGGCTGGCTGACAGCTGCTGCGGCGCTTTCCCGGGACGAGGACTGCGAGGGCCCGGATATGATCTACCTTCCGGAAGTGACCTTCGACATGGATGATTTTATGGCGAGAGTGAAGGATCTGGCTGTAAAGAAGAGCTCCGTTGTGATCGCGGTGTCCGAGGGCATCCGGATCGCTGACGGCCGCTTTGTCTGCGAGCTGGGCGGCGGCTCCGACTACGTCGACGCGTTCGGCCACAAGCAGCTCTCCGGCTGCGCAGTGGTGCTGGCGAACAAGATCGCGGCTGAGACAGGCCTCAAGACCCGCGCGATCGAGCTCTCCACGCTGCAGAGAGCGGCGACGCATCTCGCTTCCCTGAACGATATCAACGAGGCGTTCAGCGTAGGTTACCTTGCGTGCAAGGCGGCCGATGAGGGCAAAACCGGCATGATGATCACGATCGATGTGAAGGAGCGCAGCCCGTACCAGGTGGGCTACAGCATCTACGACATCCACGCGATCGCGAACGTGGAGCGTCCGGTTCCGGCAGAATGGATCATAAACGACGGCACGGACGTCGGAGAGGGCTACGTGGAATATGCGCGCCCGCTGATCCTCGGCGAGCTGACGCCGCTGATGGTGAACGGCGTTCCGAAGCATCTGGTACTCAACAGATCCACATACCGCAAATAAATCCCGGCTGTGAAAGCTTTGTGCGGCCCGGGCGCCAGTCTGTATCCGGCGTCCGGGCCGCATTCCATAATCCCCTTTAACCAGGCTAGCTGTGTTTTCCCCGTCTGACAGACCGTGTTTTCTGAGTTATGAAGATCAGTATTAAGAAATTTGCAGTGAGAGTTTTTATCATCATCTGTCTCTGTGTCGTGGTCCCTCTGGTCGCGCTGAGCATCTACATCAGCAGGAACATGGAGCGGTTCATACAGGACCAGATGAGCGAGCATGTGTTCCAGAACATCTCCCGGAATGAAAAGAACATCTATGATAACCTGATGAAGCTGGCGTACTGTTCAAACGGCATCGTCTTTGACGAAGAGCTGCAGGAGCAGATCAAGGACAGCGAATCGAACCACTACCGCACGGCCAGCTATTTCCAGGCGCTGGTCAGTAAGATCGCGCTCAGCTCCACGGACAAGGTGCTCGAGTCCGCGAAGGTGATCGTGTTTGACAATTACGGCAGAGTGTATTCGAACTGGGGCATAAATTACCGGGATTACTATTTCCTGCTGGACGAGGACTGGGTGAAGGAGGCCAGCGAAGCGGAAGGGTATATTGTGTGGTCGATGTTTAACCCGGCGTACATCATCGGGGACGAGGACGACAGGCAGTATATCTCCCTGGCGCGCGCGATCCCGGACATGGTGGTCGCGGGCAGGCAGCTCGGCACGCTGATCCTGAGCATCGACCGCAGCGAGTTCGACAGGCTCATGATGGAGTATGCGGACGAGAACGACATGGCGTTCATCTGCACCAACGGCGGCCAGACCCTGATGAAGAGCGATTCCTCGGACACCGTCACCGACGAGGTCATGCGGGACATCTATCTGCAGACGGAGGGGGAGAAGCGCGGCAGGATGCAGGAGAACGTCGGGGGAACGGAATACCTGATCAGCTACTATACGCTGCGCAAGCCGTGGCAGTTCAACGGCCAGGACATGAAGTTCTTCTACTTTACCGACTACCGGGAGATCCTGGCGCAGATCTCGCAGCTCATGGCAAAGATCCGGATCTTTGCTGTATCGTCCCTGGCGCTGATCCTGGTCGTGCTCGTGATCGTGGTGCGGCTGATGGTGAAGCCGGTGGTTGACCTGACGCAGCAGATCAACGAGTACACGGTTGACAAGGAGATCAGAGGCCTGAACACGGAACGCCAGGATGAGATCGGCGACCTGAACCGCGCGTTCTGCAGGATGGCGGACAACCTGACCGAGGCGTTTCACCGCCTGAAGCAGGAGCAGGAGGTGAAGGAGCACTACCGCTACGAGGCGATGCGCGCGCAGCTGAACCCGCATTTCCTCTTCAACACGCTGACTTCCATCCGCTTTATGGCCGTGATCCGCGGCGCAAACAATATCGTGGAGAGCATCGACGCTCTGGGAGGGCTGCTCAAGTACAGCTTCGGCCGCGACAAGGATCAGGTGTCCGTGCGGCAGGAGCTCGAAAATGTCCGCGAGTATATTTATATTCAGAACCTGCGATACGGGGACCATGTGCGGTTCGAGGTCGATGTGCCGGAGGAGATCCTGGAGCTTCAGATCATAAAATTCATTTTTCAGCCGGTGGTGGAGAACGCGATCGTGCACGGCTATGACAGCAGGCAGCAGAAGGAACTGAATGTTTATATATACGGGAACGTGGAGGACGGAAAACTGAATATGTATGTGGAGGACGACGGCGTCGGGATCCGGCAGGACGTGATCGAGGAGTTCGAGGGCGCGCACGCCGGGGCGAAGGGCCGCCGCCTGACCGGGATCGGCCTGTACAACGTGGACAAGTGCATCCGCATCATATTCGGTGAGGAATACGGCCTGAAGCTGAGCCGCAGCGAGAGGACGGGCACGGTAGTACGCTTTATCCTTCCGGTCATCCACGGAGATCCGGGCAATGGGGGAAATTATGAAGAAGCTGATGGTCGTGGATGACGAGCTGCTGGTGAGGGTCGGGATCGCCGCCCTGACGGACTGGGAGGAGCATGGCTATACGATCGTGGCCGAGGCGGCGGACGGCGGGGAGGCCCTGCAGAAAATCGAGCAGGTGCACCCGCACATTGTGCTGACGGACCTGATGATGAGTCCGATGGACGGGGTGACGCTGATCGAGCGCTGCCAGCAGAAATATGCCGATATGAAATTTATCGTCCTGAGCAACTACAATGATTTTGACAACGTGCGCCGGGCGATGAAGGCGGGCGCGAGCGACTACGTGTTCAAGCTGACGCTGAAGGCGGAGGAGCTGCTGACGGTGCTCGCGGAGGTGAGCGAGGGGATCGACGAGTCGGAGGACGCCCAGCACGGGCAGCCCGCGGCGCGCCGTGACCGCACCGTGATCAAGGCGAACCTGCTGAGGAAGCTCATGGACGCGCGTGACCGGTACTACGCGGAGATCCTGGAGCAGCTGAAATCCTACCCTCTGTGCACCAGCTTTGACGTGCCGTACCGCGTCATGACCGTGCTGACGGACAATTTTCAGATCGTGCGCCACCGCGGCGACTTCCTCGAAAACGACCTGCTGAAGTTTACGATGGAGAACATGATCCATGAGATCTTTGATATGCAGGATCGCATGGAGATCTTTCAGCTCGGGGAGAGCGGCTTTGTCCTCCTGTTCTCGGTGGAGCCGCCGGTGCAGGCGGAGGAGCTCGAGAGGGATTTCCTCAGGCTCTGCCAGCACGCGGTGAGGTATTACGGGATGAGCCTGAGCGGCGTGCTGAGCGGGACCGCGTCGGGGGCGGAGGGCTTCCGGGCGCTGGTGAGAAGAAATCAGGAGACCGCCGAGCTGAGGTTCTGGGGAGAGACGGGCCGGCTGTGGCTGGCGAAAAGGAGCCGCGCGCAGCGGAAGAACCGCCTGCCGGAGCTGATCAGCGGCCAGGAATTTGAGCGCAGGGTTAAGGCGGAGGGCGTGCAGGCCGGCTTCGCGCACATACGGAAGCTTCTGGACGAGATCCGGGCGATGGCCCCGGACGATATCCAGGCGGTGCGGAAATACCTTCTGCGCATCTGCCGCGTGCAGGCGTGGTATCTGGAGCAGCGCGGGGTCGACTGTGAGCATGAGCCGGACTCCAACGGCGTCAACTGGGAGACCGCCGTCAGAGAGTACGATTTCTTTGAGGACATCGTCAGGAGCCTTGGGGAGCTGGAGGCGCGTTGCCTGCAGGCCTATCAGAGCGGGGGTGGCGTGTTCCTGCGCAGGGAGATCCTGGAGGCGCGCAATTTTGTGCAGGCGCACCTCGGCGAGCACATGACGGTCGCGCGGATCGCGGAGAGCGTCAGCATGAGCGAGAGCCGGTTTTCGCATGTGTTCAAAAAGGAGACGGGCATCACAGTGCTGGACTGGGTAAATCAGATACGCCAGGAGGAGGCGCAGCGGCTGCTGCGGGAGACGGAGATGAGCGTCACGGAGATCGCGCTGCGCATCGGCATGGAGAATCCGAATTATTTCAGCACCTGGTTCCGGAAGCGCTGCGGGTATACGGCTCAGGAATACCGCCGGAATACGCAGGCGGACAGCAGAAATTAAAAGAAATACAGCAGGATTTTAAACTAATAAAACGCAAAATTGGTTAAAAACAATAAATAAACAGAAAATTTGATGGAAAATATGAGAAAGACAGCAGAAATTGGCATTACTTTATCTGCTGTCTTTCTTTTATAATAAATGCATCAAGAAAAGGAGGTAAAGGCAATGAAACTGAGAAAATTGGCTGCACTGGTAATTGCATCAGCGATGACGCTTTCCTGCATGAGCGGAGGAGCGATTTGTGCGAGCGCGGACGACGGCGGGGAAGTCATCACCCTTCGCATGTGGGGCGGCGTGCCCGAAGAGAGCGGGCCCCAGAAGGTGTGCGATAATTTCAACGAGGCATTCAAGGACAAGGGCATCCAGGTGGAGTACGAGCGTTTTGTGAACGACGATACGGGCAACCTGAAGCTGGAGACGAACCTTCTGTCCGGAACGGACGTCGATCTCTACATGAGCTACGGCCTTTCGACCCTGGCAAAGCGCGCGGAGGGCGGCATGGCGCTCGACCTGACAGAGCTGATGGAGAGGGACGGCTTCGACGATAAAGAGTATTTCAGCATGGCAGAGTCGTGCTATGTGGACGGCAAGCCCTACTGCCTGCCGACGAAGCTGGACCAGTACGGGATCCTGCTGAATATGGACATGTTTGAGGCGGCGGGCATCGAGATCCCGACAGAGTGGACCTTTGATGAGTTCCGTGAGATCGCGAAGCAGCTGACGACAGGCGAGGGCGATGACAAGGTTTACGGCTTCTTCTGGAATTCCCAGCAGGATCTGACCTACATCTTCCCGTATCTGATCGCACCGACGCTCGGCGGGGATACCTACTACAAGAGCGAGACAGAGAGTGCGTTTGACGACCCGGTGATCAAGGCGGCGGTTCAGTTGGAGTACGACATGATGAATGTGGACGGGAGCAGCCCGACGCACACCGACTCCGTGACGCAGCAGCTCTCCCAGGAGGGAATGTTCCTGACCGGCAAGGCGGCCATGACGATCGGCTCCTGGATCGTGAGAAACGTCAAGGATACAGAGAACTATCCGCATGACTTCAAGACCGCGTTTGCACCGTACCCGGTGATCTCAGAGGATCAGAGAAATTATGCGCAGGGTTCCTACGGCGACCTGCTCTCCATCAATCCGAAGTCCGAGCACGTCGACGCGGCCTGGGAATTTGCAAAATGGTATGCGACAGAGGGCATGCTCCCGGTAGTGGGCGGCGGCCGTGTACCGTCCTCCAACACCTTTGATGTGGAGACGGTGACAAACGAGTTCCTGGCCGGCGCAGAGGATCTCCTGGACGCTGAGTCCACGAAGAACGTGCTGATCGCCCCGCACGAGAATTATGCGGTGCAGTCGATCACAGTGCACTCGAACGAGATCGCGCAGATCATCAAGGAGGACATGGAGCTCATCCTGATCGACCAGATGTCGGTTGACGACGGCCTGGCGGACATGAAGACGAGAGCGGACGCGATCCTCGCGGAGTAGCTTCTCATCTTCGAAGAAGAGGCGCCGGCGCCCTGCGGACTGTTTGCTGAGCAGGGCGCGCAGGCATAAGAATGATTTCTGATGGGGTGTCCCAGGAAGTGACAGGAGGGGCCTGCCAGAGGCGGTATCCGGCCGGATCACTTTTTGGGACATCTGTGCAGAAAGGAGGGAACATGCAGAAAGAAAAGAAAGGCCTTATCAGCCGAAAAATGAAGGAAAATCTGGTCGGCTACTCGTTTATCCTGCCGAACATGATCGGTGTGCTCACATTTACACTGTTCCCCATGATCTTCTCGCTGGTGGTCAGCTTTACCGACTGGGATTACACGAAGGGCTTCGGAAACTGGAAATTTATCGGGCTGAAGAACTTTATCACGATGTGGTCAGACAAATGGTTTACCGATTCCCTGATCAACACGCTCAAATTTACCATTGTGGTCGTGCCCTGCACCGTGTTTCTGGCGTTGGTGCTCGCGGTCATCATCGACCGCTACTGCTACGCAAAGCTGCCGGTGCGCCTCGCGATGTTCATGCCGTACGTGTCGAACGTCGTAGCGGTGGCGATCGTGTGGGTGATGATGTATTCGCCGTGGGGGCCGTTCACACAGCTCGTAAAGGCGCTTGGCGTAAATGAGCCGCCGAAATGGCTGGGAGATATGAAGTGGGCGCTGCCCGCGATCATGCTGATGACGGTCTGGTCCGGCGTCGGCTATTCCATTATCATCTACACCTCATCGATCCAGGGACTGCCGAAGGAGATCTATGAATCTGCGGAGATCGACGGGGCAGGGGAGATCACGAAGTTTTTCAAGCTCACGATCCCCTTCCTCTCGCCGACGACGTTTTTCCTGATCATCACGACGGTGATCAGCTCCTTCCAGGTGTTCGCACCGATTCAGATCATGACGAGGGGCGGCCCCGGCACGGCGACGAACGTCCTGGTCTACTACATATACACCTCCGCTTTTTCGTTCTACAAGATGGGATACGCATCCGCGATGTCCTGGATCCTGTTTGCCCTGCTGTTCACGGCGACGCTGATCCAGTGGCGCGGACAGAAAAAGTGGGTCAGCTATTAAGGAGGTGGGAGAATGAGGAACAGGGCCAGAGGAAAAATAAAGAAAAAGGAACTGCTGCTCAGGGTGATCTGGACCATGCTGCTTAGCCTGCTTGCAGTCACGATGATCACGCCCTTCATCTGGATGCTCTCCGCCTCCATGAAGCTTCCGCTGGATGTGATGAAGCTTCCGATCAAGTGGATCCCGGAATATTTTTATCCGGACAACTACATGAAGGTGTGGAACATCGGCGGCAAGGCCGTCAGGGACTATCATTTCGGCCTCGCCTACTTTAACTCGCTGAAGATCGCGTTCATCAACGTGGCGGGTGCGGTCATCACGAGCACGATGGCGGGCTACGCGTTCGCCAAGCTGAAGTTTCGCGGGAGAAACGTGCTGTTTCTGTTTTATCTGGCGACGATGATGATCCCGAGCCAGGTCACGCTGATCCCCAAGTTTGCGCTCTTCAACAAGATCGGGCTGATGGGCACGCACCTGACGCTGATCCTGCCGGGCATTTTTACGATCACAGGAACCTTCCTGATGCGCCAGTATTTCATGCAGATACCGGATGAGCTCAGAGAATCCGCCCGGGTGGACGGGGCCGGCGAGTACACGATCTGGGCCAGGATCATGGTGCCGATCGCCAAGCCGAGCATGGCTTCCCTGGCGATGGTAGTGTTCCTGTGGAACTGGAACGCCTATCTGGAGCCGATGGTATTCTTAAGCAACTGGAGGCTCTACACGATCCCGCTCTCTCTGACAAGCTTCATCGAGGAGAGCACGACAGAGTACAACCTCGTGATGGCCGCTGCGGCGTCGGCGCTGATCCCGGTGTTCGTCGTGTTCCTGGCGGGACAGAAGTTTCTGGTGAAGGGCCTGACGGCCGGGGCCGTCAAGGGGTAAGAAGATTCAGCGTAATATCGGATAAGTATCAGGAAGAGGAGGAGCATTCGGAAATGGAGATTACGGGACTCACAGAGAGAAAGAGCGCAGAGCAGGAGATTACGGAAAAGGTGCGCGAGATTGAGATGATCGTCACGGAAAAGGTGGTCAGGGAGCAGCCGAGGGAGATCCCGGTGACGGACGAGGTCGACGTTCTGGTGATCGGTTCCGGCCCGGCCGGCGTGTCGGCGGCGATCACGGCGGCGCGCGAGGGCGCGGTGACGATGCTGATCGAGCAGACCGGCGACGTGGGCGGAATCTCGACCGCGGGCCTGATGAGCCACTGGACGGGCAGCACACAGGGAGGGATCTACGAGGAGATCCTGCAGCGCTCCTGCGATTCGGAGAAAGCGGGGGAGCGCGTGCTGATCAATCCGGAGAAGCTTAAGACCGTGTACCTGGAGATGCTTGCGGAGGCGGGAGTCCGGCTGAAGCTGTATTCCTTTGTCTGTGAGCCGGTGATGGAGGGAAATACGGTCAGGGGCGTGATCCTGGAGAACAAGTCGGGGCGCTCGGCGGTGCTCGCAAAGATCGTGATCGACGCGAGCGGGGACGGGGACGTCGCGGCAAAAGCCGGGGTTCCGTATTTCCTGGGCAGAGAGGAGGACGGCAGAATGCAGCCGGCGACCATCATGTTCAAGGTCGCGGGCGTAGACACAGAGCGCGCGGTCCTTCCGGGCGGGTTTGAGGACCATTATCAGATCCCCGCCGGAGATATCCAGGCGATCGGAGAGGCGCAGCTTCCGGCTCCGGCCGGGCACGTGCTTCTGTACCGCTCCACGCTCCCGGGCATCATCACCTGCAATATGACAAATTGCATCGACATTGACGGCACAAATGCGGAGGATCTGACCAGGGCGACGTACACCTGCAGAAAGCAGATGGACGCCATCGTGAAATTTCTGCGCGAGTACGTGCCCGGATTTGAAAACTGCTATCAGATCAGCTCCGCATCCCTGATCGGCATCCGCGAGACGCGCCATTTCAGGGGCGAGGCGACGCTGACGGCCGAGGACATCCTGGCCGCGCGCGTCTTTGAGGACTGGGTGGTGACGAAGGCCGCTTTCAATTTTGACGTGCACAACATGACCGGAGCCGGGCTGGACGAGACGGGCGCACAGAAGCTCTTCCCGCAGAAGAAGGGCTACACAATCCCGTACGGTTGCTTTGTCCCGCTGAGGGCGGAGAACCTGTACCTGGCGGGGAGAGACATCAGCGGCACGCACATGGCGCACTCCAATTACCGTGTGATGCCGATCTGCGCAAACATGGGGCTGGCCGTCGGAGTCGCGGCGGCGCTGTGCGTCAGGAACGGATGCAGCCCGCGCACGCTGGACGTGAAGCTGGTGCAGGAGCGCCTGAGGGAGCTGGGAGTCGAACCATAGTATGATGATGCCAGGGCGCTGAATGTCCAGTGGACATTCGTTTAGCGCCGACCGGAGCGGAGCGAAGACTTGTGGAAGTGCGAAGCACGAAACAATCCGTATGGCATCATTTGACCTCAGAATCATGATATCTGGACGTGTCCGCGGCTGCGGCAGCGAAAAAAGCCCCGCAGCCGCGGATTTTTTGTGCAGTATGTTCCATCTGAACCTGCATATCGGCAGAATCTGACAACTTTTTCACAAAAAAATTAGAAAATATTTCAAAAAAATGCATACAAAAGGTAATATGTTCTTGACTGGGACAGGAAATATGTTACAATTAAAATATATATACACGCGGCCGTACATGCCTGACGGCCGCTTACATTACTGTTTAGGAGGAGCATGCAGCATGACAAAATGGGTTTATATGTTTACTGAGGGAAATGCGGGCATGAGGAACCTGCTCGGCGGCAAGGGCGCAAACCTTGCCGAGATGACGAATCTGGGTCTCCCCGTACCGCAGGGCTTCACGATCACGACAGAAGCCTGCACGCAGTACTATGAGGACGGCCGCAGGATCAACGACGAGATCATGGGCCAGATCATGGAAGCCATCGAGAAGATGGAGGGCATTACCGGAAAGAAGTTCGGCGACAAGGAGAATCCTCTCCTCGTGTCCGTGCGCTCCGGCGCGCGCGCTTCCATGCCGGGCATGATGGACACGATCCTGAACCTCGGCCTGAATGAAGAGGTTGTCGAGGTGCTCGGCGCCAAATCCGGCAATCCGCGCTGGGCATGGGACTGCTACCGCAGATTCATCCAGATGTTCTCCGACGTTGTCATGGAGGTTGGCAAGAAGTATTTCGAAGAGCTGATCGACAAGATGAAGGCTGAGAAGGGCGTGACGCAGGACGTTGAGCTGACCGCGGACGACCTGAAGGAGCTGGCAGAGCAGTTCAAGGCAGAGTACAAGGAGAAGATCGGCTCCGATTTCCCGACCGATCCGAAGGTACAGCTGATGGAGGCCATCAAGGCCGTGTTCCGCTCCTGGGACAACCCGCGTGCGAACGTATACCGCCGCGACAACGACATCCCGTATTCCTGGGGCACCGCGGTCAACGTACAGATGATGGCGTTCGGCAACATGGGCAACACATCCGGCACGGGCGTTGCATTTACGCGTGACCCGGCGACCGGCGAAAAGCACCTGATGGGTGAGTTCCTTCTGAACGCACAGGGCGAGGACGTCGTGGCAGGCGTGCGCACACCGCAGAAGATTGACCAGCTGGCGGAGGTCATGCCGGAGGTATTCAAAAAGTTCACCGATATCTGCAAAATTCTGGAGGATCATTACAGAGACATGCAGGATATGGAGTTTACGATTGAGGACAAGCACCTCTACATGCTGCAGACGCGCAACGGCAAGAGAACCGCACAGGCGGCTCTGAAGATCGCATGCGATCTGGTGAACGAGGGCATGATCACGGAAGAGAAGGCAGTGGCGATGATCGATCCGCGCAACCTCGACACGCTGCTGCATCCGCAGTTCGACGCGGCCGCTCTGAAGGCTGCCACGCCGATCGCAAGAGCGCTCGGAGCTTCCCCGGGAGCAGCCTGCGGCAAGATCGTCTTCTCCGCTGAGGACGCAAAGGCCTGGGCGGCGAAGGGCGAGAAGGTCGTTCTGGTGCGTCTGGAGACCTCCCCGGAGGACATCGAGGGCATGAAGAGCGCGCAGGGCATCCTGACCGTCCGCGGCGGCATGACCAGCCATGCGGCAGTGGTGGCGCGCGGCATGGGCACCTGCTGTGTATCCGGCTGCGGCGACATCACGATGGATGAGGCGAATAAGAAATTCACATTAAACGGCAAGGAGTACCACGAGGGAGATCCGATCTCTCTGGACGGCTCCACAGGAAATATCTACGACGGCATCATCCCGACGGTACCGGCTTCGATCGCGGGCGAGTTTGGCAGGATCATGGCCTGGGCGGACAAGTACCGCAGGATGAGAGTCCGCACGAACGCAGACACGCCGGCAGACGCGAAGAGAGCACGCGAGCTCGGCGCAGAGGGCATCGGCCTGTGCCGTACCGAGCATATGTTCTTCAACGGCAACCGCATCGACGCGTTCCGCGAGATGATCTGCTCCGAGACCGTAGAAGAGAGAGAAAAGGCTCTGGAAAAGATCCTTCCGGAGCAGCAGAGCGATTTCAAGGCGCTGTACGAGGCGCTTGAGGGCAACCCGGTCACGATCCGCTTCCTCGATCCGCCGCTCCATGAGTTTGTTCCGACCGAGGAAGAGGATATCAAGAAGCTGGCAGACGCGCAGGGCAAGAGCGTCGAGGCGATCAAGGCGATCATCGACTCCCTGCATGAGTTCAACCCGATGATGGGTCACCGCGGATGCCGTCTGGCCGTCACATACCCGGAGATCGCCGTGATGCAGACGAGAGCTGTCATCCGCGCGGCCATCGAGGTGAAGGCGGATCATCCGGACTGGAAGGTATGCCCGGAGATCATGATCCCGCTGGTAGGCGACGTCAAGGAGTTCAAGTTTGTCAAGGACATCGTCGTGAAGGTTGCCGACGAGGAGATCGCGGCGGCGAACAGCCAGCTCAAGTACGAGGTCGGCACGATGATCGAGATCCCGCGTGCAGCCCTGTCGGCGGACGAGATCGCGAAGGAAGCAGACTTCTTCTGCTTCGGCACGAACGACCTGACACAGATGACCTTCGGCTTCTCCCGCGACGACGCAGGCAAGTTCCTGAACGCGTACTACGACAGAAAGATCTACGAGAACGATCCGTTTGCGAAGATCGACCAGAACGGCGTCGGCCGCCTGATGGAGTATGCGATCATGCTCGGCCGTCCGGTGAACCCGAACCTGCACTTCGGCATCTGCGGCGAGCACGGCGGAGATCCGACTTCCGTAGAGTACTGCCACAAGATCGGCCTGGACTACGTGTCCTGCTCACCGTTCCGTGTTCCGATCGCCCGCCTGGCAGCAGCGCAGGCAGCGATCGCCGAGAACCAGGCGAAGTAAGACCGCAATATATTTACATCTGCACCTTAACGGCGGCGGGAGAGGAGGCCGGAGCATTCATGGCTGAGCCTCCTGAGTACACAAAGGCCGGCAGATTTAAAGATATTGCAGCAAAAATCTGTATATGAAATTCTTCGAGGGAAAGTATTCTGCTTTCCCTCGTTTGAATATGTAGTAAAATGTCTGATCTGTAGTATAATAAAAAGCAGGAAACACAGTATGTTTGGAATAAAGGCGGGTGACAGGATATGGCAGAATCAGAGGAATACAGGCA
>CANRBX010000037.1 GCA_947628955.1 uncultured Lachnospiraceae bacterium
TGTATGACAATATCGCGTTTGGACTGCGGGTAAAAAAGGTGCCGAAAAAGGAAGTGGACAGCCGGGTGAAGGAGCTTTTAAAGCTGATCGGCTGCGAGGGCCTTGAGAAGAGATATCCGGGACAGCTCTCAGGCGGGCAGAGACAGAGAGTTGCCTTTGCGAGGGCGCTGGCTCCGAATCCCAGGATCCTGCTCCTCGACGAGCCGTTTGCCGCGATTGACGCCAAAATCAGGCTGGAGCTGAGATCGTGGCTGCGGGAAATGATCACCAGACTTGGAATTACCAGTATTTTTGTCACGCATGACCAGAATGAGGCCATAGAGGTGGCGGATGACATTATCGTGACAAATGAGGGAAGGATCGAGCAGAGCGGGTCGGCCTCAGAGCTGTATTCCAGACCGAGGACTCCGTTTGTCGTAAAATTTATCGGAAATTCCGTGCTGGTGGACAATTATTATGACTTTCATTCCTTCTCCGGAGCGGGAGAGGACAAAGTGGGCGTGATACGCCCGGAATTTGTGGAAGTTTACAAGACTTCCGAGGCTGTCAGATATGCAAAATCTGCGGACGAAGGCTATGTGCGGGACATCATATTCCGCGGGAGCAGCATTGAGGTCAGGGTCGACATTCACGGGAATCTGCTTCCGGCAATCCGGAGCGTCAATGACGTGCCGCTTGAGATCGGTGAAAAGGTAAGGGTTTTTGTGTACCGGATGTTCCTTGTAGGGAAGGACAGCGTCTGTCTGGTTGAAAATTCTGCTCTGAAGGAAAACAGCATTGTCATCTGAGTATTGTCATCTGCATTTCGAACCAGGTCGACCGGAGGAGAGAAAATGGAGATAAAGATCATCCGAAAAGATGTGCTGATCATCGGCGGCGGGGCTGCCGGCTGTTACGCGGCCGGAAAGATCGCGGAACTGTCCGGCTTGTCCGTCCTGATCGCCGAGAAAGCGAATATCCTGCGCAGCGGCTGTCTGGCGGCAGGGGTAAACGCTCTGAACGCGTACATTACACCCGGGCATACGCCGGAGGATTATGTGGAATATGCCAGTAAGGACGCGGACGGAATTGTCCGCGAGGATCTGCTGATGACACTGAGCGAGAGGCTGAATGAGGTCACAGAAGAGCTGGAAAGGATGGGACTTACGATCCTGAAGGACGCGGACGGAAATTATGTGAGCAGGGGATGGAGAAACCTGAAGATAAACGGGGAAAATATAAAGCCTCTGCTGGCCGGATACGCGGGAAAATCCGAACATGTAAAGATTTTGAATCACGTCAATATCACGGATTTTCTGACGGAAAAGAAAGACGGAAAAGTAAGGATTCGCGGAGCGGCCGGGTTCAGCACCGAAAAAGAGGTTTTTTATCTGCTGTACGCGGATGCCGTCCTGATTGCGACCGGAGGTGCGTCGGGCCTGTACAGGCCGAACAATCCGGGAAGCGCGCGGCATAAAATGTGGTACTGCCCGTTCAATACAGGCGCCGGCTACGCGATGGGGATTCTCGCGGGGGCGGAGATGACGACGCTGGAAATGCGGTTTATCGCGCTGCGCTGCAAGGATACGCTGGCCCCGACCGGGACGATCGCGCAGGGCGTGGGAGCCGTACAGGTCAACGCAAAGGGAGAGAGCTACGAGGAAACATACGGCAGATCCACAGCAGAGAGAGTCTGGGGAACGGTTGAGGAAAAGAAGCAGGGAAGGGGACCCTGCTGCCTTGCGACAAGGGGGATATCCGGGGAGCAGGAAGAGGAGCTGTACCTTGCGTATCTGAATATGGCGCCGGTGCAGACTTTGAAGTGGCTGGCCGGCGGGAGAGGCCCGGCCTCGGAAAATGTGGAGATAGACGGGAGCGAGCCCTACATCGTCGGCGGACATGCGGCGAGCGGTTACTGGGTGTCGACGGACAGGGAGACGACCATCAGCGGACTGTTCGCTGCAGGCGACGTCTGCGGAGGGGCGCCCCAGAAATATGTGACGGGGGCTCTTGCGGAGGCGCTGATCGCGGCGGAAGCGATCGTGTCCAGGAGTGAAGCGAAGAGGAGAAAGCACACTGTGGCGCCCGGGGCAAAAACAGCGGAGAGCGAAGATGGCGCCGGGCTGCCGCAGGGATCCGGATTGTCTGAAAATGAAGAAGAAATCTCATATTCCGGGGACTGGGAAACGCTGAAAAGCAGTCTGCCTGACGCGCAGGCAGCCGGCATATTTGAAAAGTATCAGAAGTATTTTTCCGCTTCGGAATCACTTTTTTCGGTGCGCCGGATTGAGGAAGCCATGCAGAAGGTGATGGATGAGTATGCCGGGGGAATCCGGACAAATTACAGCTACAATGAGGCCGGACTGGCGATCGCGGATGAGAGGATCCGGGAACTGCAGATTCTGCAGGAAGGACTGCGGGCACATTCCATGGATGAGCTGCTGCAGATCTATGAGCTCCGGGAACGGCTGATCGTCGCGGGAGCGCTGATCGCGCATCTGAGGGCCAGAAAGGAGACCCGGTGGCATTCGTTCCAGGAAAACAGTGATTATCCGCAAAAAAAGAAAGAGTATGAGCTGTATATCAATTCACGGATGGAAGACGACGGGACGATTCGGATCATCCGCAGACCGCTGACGGGGAGAAGGGAGAAATATGAGCATTCAGATTGACAGAGACAAGTGCGTGGGATGCTCCAGATGCAGAAATATTTGTCCGGGAAATCTGATCGCGGCGGATCAGGAGCGAAAGGCGTTTCTGAAGCGGCCGTATGACTGCTGGGGCTGCACCGCCTGCCTGAAGGAATGTCCGGTATGCGCTGTTTCCCTTGTGCTGGGGCCGGAGCTTTCCGGCATGGGAGAGACTCTGACCGTAAAAAAGACAGATACCGGCTATATCTGGAAGGTTACGGACCGGTACGGGCGTGTAAAACAGCTTGTCACGGACGCTGACAGGGCCAACGCATACTGAGCGTGCTGACACAGAGCCGAATCCAGGCACAGGATCTGCAGGGAAATCATGAGCGGAAGTATTGCTGTCGGCCGCGCTCTGTGAAGAATATTGTATGAACAAGGACGGAGGACAAGAGATTGGATTATTTAGACCAGCTTGAAGCAGAAGCCATATATATCATGAGAGAAGTCGCAGGTGAGTGCGAGAAGCCCGTGATGCTGTATTCCATCGGGAAGGACAGTTCCGTCATGCTCCATCTTGCGATAAAAGCGTTTTATCCTGAAAAGCCGCCATTTCCTTTTTTACATATCGATACCACCTGGAAATTCAAGGATATGATCCGGTTCCGCGATGAGACGGCAAAGAAGCTGGGAATCGAGATGCTTGTCTATCGGAATGAAGAAGGAATCCGGCAGGGGATCAACCCGTTTGACCACGGATCCTCCTACACGGATATTATGAAGACGCAGGCCCTGAAACAGGCGCTCACGAAATATGGATTTACGGCTGCTTTCGGAGGCGGCCGGCGGGATGAAGAGAAGTCGCGGGCGAAGGAAAGGATTTTTTCCTTCCGAAACTCTGAACAAGCCTGGGATCCCAAGAATCAGCGGCCTGAGATGTGGAAGCTTTATAATACGAAAATTCATAAGGGAGAGAGCATCCGCGTCTTCCCCATTTCCAACTGGACGGAAAAAGATATCTGGGAGTATATCCGCCGGGAAAAGATCGATATCGTGCCGCTGTATTTCGCGGCGGAACGCCCCTGCGTGAAGCGGGGCGGCGCCTGGATTATGGCGGATGACGACAGGATGAGGCTGCTTCCGGGCGAGAAGCTCGAGTACCGGAAGATCAGGTTCCGCACATTGGGCTGTTACCCGCTGACCGGGGGAATCCTTTCGGATGCGGTCACGCTGGATCAGATCGTGGAAGAGACGCTTGGTGCGGTGGAGTCGGAGCGGACGAGCCGGATCATCGATTCGGACAGCGGTCAGGGAAGTATGGAGAGAAGGAAGAAAGAGGGATATTTCTGATGAAAAAACTGCTGAAATTTATCACCTGCGGAAGCGTGGACGACGGAAAATCCACGCTGATCGGACACATCCTGTATGACGCCAAGCTGATTTACGCCGATCAGGAGAAGGCGCTGCAGCTTGACTCCAAAGTGGGAAGCAGGGGAGGAAACATCGATTATTCTCTCCTTCTTGACGGGCTTACGGAAGAGCGGGAACAGGGAATTACGATCGACGTCGCGTACCGGTATTTTACGACGTCAAAAAGAAGCTTTATTGTCGCGGACACGCCGGGACATGAACAGTATACGAGAAACATGGCGGTAGGAGCTTCTTTTGCGGATCTCGCGGTTCTGCTTCTGGACGCGGAAAAAGGCGTGCTCATCCAGACGAGACGCCATGCGAGAATCTGCAGGCTGATGGGGATCCGGTACTTTGTTTTCGCGGTCAATAAGATGGATCTGGTGGATTACAGACAGGATGTGTTTGAGAAGATAGCGGACGATATCAAAGAGCTTAAAACAGAACTTGGGATTGAACATTCCGTGATCATTCCCGTCTCCGCCACGGAAGGCGATAATGTCACAAAAAAAGGAACGAAAATCCCGTGGTATGGCGGTCCGACTCTGCTCGATTATCTGGAAAACATTGATATTGAAGAGAATACGGAGGGAAATGGTTTTTACCTCCCGGTTCAGAGAGTATGCAGGCCGGATCATGATTTTCGGGGATTCCAGGGGCAGATTGAGTCCGGCAGACTGACGGTGGGAGATGAGATCCAGGTGCTGCCCGGAGGAGAGAAGGCGAAGGTTCGTCAGATTTACAGGACGAATCAGGCAGTTGACTCAGCCGCGGCCGGCGATCCGGTGACAGTCACCCTGGACCGGGAGATCGATATCTCGCGCGGAAACGTTCTGATCAGGGATCTGGAGATTGGTCCCATAAATCAGCTCACGGCGGATATTCTCTGGATGGACTCACAGGAGCTGAAAGAAGGAAATAATTTCTTTATCAAGATCGGCACGGCGCAGATTCCGTGTACGGTATCGGAAATTCTGTACCGGACTGATGTGAATACCGGAGAGAAGATCAAGGCGGATCATCTGGTGAAGAATGAGCTGGGCGCGTGCAGGATCCGGCTCGCGGAGCGGATCGTCGCGGATCTGTTTGATAATCACCGCACGCTGGGCGAACTGATCCTGATCGACCGGGTCAGCTTTATGACATGCGCCTGCGGTGTGATAAAAAATACGGAATATTCCACAGGGAGGGAAGGCGGGAGCAGAAATATCAGGAAAACGCTGCTCTCGCAGAACGCGGTCGCCGTTGAGTTTGTCCGGGGAGGCGCTGTAAACAGGGAACTGCTGGAAAAAGCAGAGAGAAAACTGCTCCTGGCAGGGAAAATTGTGTATCTGTATGATGCGTCCGGTCTGACGGATTCCGGAGAAGACATCCGGGTGATCGGCAGCGTGACGGAGCATCTGACAGATGCCGGTGTGATCGTACTTCTGCTGATCAGTGAAAAGCAGCGGATCCGGCTTCATGGAAGGACATCACATTTTCTTTATGCAGCTGCTGACGCAGGCGAAGATGAGGAAAGCATCGTTACCTTTATACAGAAGATATCGTCCCATGACGCGCAGGTCGTTACAAACGCGGATTATATTTAAAGAATGAAACAGTAAACACAGCAGGGAGGAGGGATGAAGATGGAGTTTAACACGAAACTGCTTCACGGAACGGCCGTGAAACGATATGCGGAAGGCGCGACGCTTCCTCCCATAGCTCAGGTAAACGCATTTCGGTATAACTCGGCGGAAGAGCTTGACCGGGTATTCCACCACAGAGCCGCAGGATATTCTTACAGCAGAGTCGGAAACCCAACGGTAACAGCGTTTGAACAGCGGATCAGTGAGATGGAAGGAGGAAGTGCCGCAGTTGCCTGCTCTTCGGGGATGACGGCGATCATGCTTTCTCTTTTGAACTTTCTCTGCAGCGGAGATGAGATCATCGCGTCAGCGGGATTGTACGGAGGAAGCTTTGATCTGTTCAAAGATCTGGAGAAGCTGGGGATTACGACGAAATATGTCCGGCATATGACGCCGGAAGAGCTGGGGCCACTGCCTGGGGAGCGTACCCGTGTAATTTTTGGAGAAGTCATCAGCAATCCTGGACTGGAAGTTATGGATATCCGGTCTGTCGCGGATTTTGCGCATGGGCACGGGCTTCCGCTGATCGTCGACGCAACGACGGCGACTCCTTTTCTTGTAAATCCGATCGCGCTTGGCGCAGATATTGTCGTACATTCGACGACAAAATATATCAATGGAAGCGGGAGCGCGATCGGCGGAGTGATCATCGACAGCGGCCGGTTCCCGTGGGATTTCGGGAAATTCCGGGGGCTCGGCGGATATCAGGCGTTTGGAAAGGCGGCTTATACCGTGCGGCTTCGGACCGGTCTGGGTGAAAATGCGGGCGGCTGTATGACGCCGGTCACGGCCTTCCTGAATGTGACGGGGCTTGAGACGCTCGGCCTTCGGATGAGACAGATCTGTCAGAACGCGCAGAAACTGGCGGAGGCCCTGGATCAGATTCCGGAGATTCAGGTAAATTATCCGCTGCTTCCTCAAAGCCGGTACAGGGATCTGGCGTTTCGCCAGCTGAATGAAATGGGCGGAGGGATTCTGACGTTCCGGGCAGGTTCCAGGGAAAAGGCGTTCGGGATCATCAATGCGCTTCATTATGCGGTAAAAGCTACCAGTATAGGAGATGTGAGGACGCTGGTAATACATCCGGCATCCACGCTGTATATTCAGAGTACGAAAGAGCAGAGGGAAGCTGCGGGAGTGTATGAGGATACCGTCAGAGTCAGTGTGGGAATCGAGGATGCCAAGGATCTGATTTCTGATTTTTGCGAGGCAGTCAGTGCGTCGCGGTAAGCGATGGAACACTGGTGTTTTCCCAATATGTACAGATATGCGTCGGCCCCTTGCCTGCGTAAATCGGAAAATAAATAAAAAAGGAGAAGGATCATGATTATTACAGTGGCAGGAGAACAGAAAAATGTAAAGGATGAGCTGAGTATTTCGGAGCTGATCGAACAGGAGCATGTCGAGACCCCGGAGTATGTTACGGTATCTGTCAATGAAGAATTTCCGGACAGAGATCAGTTTGATACGACGAAACTGAAAGAGGGGGACGTCGTTGAGTTTCTCTATTTTATGGGCGGCGGAGCACAGAAATCAGAAATCACGGGAGGGAAGAAAGATGGCATTCTAGAATGAACAGCTGGAGCGGTATTCCAGGCATATCATACTGAAGGAAATCGGCGTAAAAGGACAAAAAAAGCTGATGGACGCGAAGGTTCTGATCATCGGCGCGGGAGGTCTCGGCTCTCCGGCGGCTCTGTATCTGGCCGCGGCGGGGATCGGCACGATCGGAATTGTGGATGCGGACGTTGTGGATCTCTCGAACCTTCAGAGACAGATAATCCATACGACGAAAGATCTTGGAAAAGAGAAGGTGCAGTCCGCCAGGGAAACCATGGAGGATATCAATCCGGATGTAAAAGTTATAACGTATCATGAATATGTGACCAGTGAAAATATCCTGAGCCTGGTTGAAAAATATGACTTTATCCTCGACGGCACGGATAATTTCCCGACCAAGTTTCTGATCAACGACGCCTGCGTCATGGCAAAAAAGCCCTACTGTCACGCCGGGATCATCCGGTTTAAGGGACAGCTTATGACGATCATTCCTGGAGAAGGTCCCTGCTACCGGTGCGTTTTCAAGGATCCGCCCCCAGCGGACGCCGTGCCGACCTGCAGACAGGCAGGTGTGATCGGGGCCATGGCGGGCGTGATCGGCTGCCTGCAGGCGCTCGAAGCGATCAAATACATAACCGGGACAGGAGAACTGCTCGTGGGAAATCTTCTGACTTTCGATGCGCTGAAGATGGAATTCCGCAAAATCAGGCTTCCGAAGCGCGACTGTAACTGCGCTGTCTGCGGGGATCACCCGACCATCACGGAGCTGATCGATTATGAGCAGGCGGAGTGTGAGCTCTGTAAAAGAAGTTAGGCCAGAAGGGGGAAAATGCTGTGAAGGTACTGCTGAAACGGGAGGATTACGAAAAGATTCTGAACCATGCAGTTTCGGAGCTTCCCAATGAAGCCTGCGGTCTGATCGCCGGGACAGAGGAGGAAGGAGAAGGCGGCACAGTCAGAAGAGTTGAAAAGGTATACCTGCTGACCAATACGGATCACTCGAACGAACATTTTGCGCTGGATCCAAAGGAGCAGCTTGCGGCAGTAAAAGATATGCGTACTCTGCGCTTAAAACCTCTCGGAAACTGGCATTCCCATCCGGAGTCACCGTCAAGATCCTCGGATGAGGATATCCGGCTTGCGTTTGACAAAAATGCCAGTTACCTTATCCTCTCCCTGATGGAGAAGGACAGGCCCGTTCTGCGTTCCTTTCATGTGGAAGACGGAGTCAGCACGGAGGAAGAACTGGAGATTTGCAGCATATAAGTCTGCGTTGAACGGGGTGAGATCGGGAACCAATAACCCACAGTCTGTATCTGGAAGCTGACCTTCATTGGATACAAAATAGAGATAAAAGGAGAATAGACATGGCGGCAATCGATTACGCGACACTGAAAAAAGGCGGTTTTATGCGCCAGAAGCAAAAAGGATATTTTTCTCTGCGGCTGGGAGTTGTCGGCGGCCAGGTTACGGCAGAGCAGCTTGCGGCTGTGACAGACGTTGCCGGTACTTATGGACATGGGTATATTCATCTGACGTCCAGGCAGGGAATTGAAATTCCGTTTATTAATATTGAGGATATAGATGCTGTAAAAGAAGCCCTGGCCAAAGGCGGCATTGCGCCCGGCGTCTGCGGACCGAGAGTCCGGACGGTGACGGCCTGTCAGGGAAATGAGGTCTGTCCGAACGCCTGCATCGATTCGGAGGCCATTGCAAAGGAACTGAGCGACCGGTATTTTGGACGGGAACTTCCGCATAAATTCAAGTTCGGGGTGACCGGATGTCAGAACAACTGCCTGAAGGCCGAGGAAAATGATCTTGGAATCAAAGGCGGGGTCGAGGTCAGCTGGGTGGAGGAAAAATGTATCTCCTGCGGCGTCTGTGAAAAGGCCTGCCGGACGGGAGCCATCTCCACGCAGGACGGGAAGATCCGGATCGAGCGCGAAAAATGCAATAACTGCGGGCGCTGCGCTTATTCCTGCCCGGCGGACGCATATGACACAGAGGAAGGATATTTTGTGTACTTCGGAGGTCTGTTTGGAAACACGATCAGCCAGGGAACAGAGCTTGTTCCGTTTATCAGGGACAGGGAAACGATGTTTCGTGTCTGCGACGCCGCGCTGAACTTCTTTAACGAGTACGCAAAGCCCGGAGAACGCTTCAAATTCACGCTCGACAGAGTGGGAGTCGGCGCACTGAAGGAAAAGATCATGGAGGCGGTGGCAGACTGATGGCTGAAGAAATCAAGGTTGACGGTACGGTAGATATTACGGACGTTGTATGTCCGGTGACGTTTGTAAAGGCAAAGGTAGCGCTGGAGGAGCTGGACGGAGGACAGGTGCTTGCCATTCACATGAACGACGGCGAACCGGCGCAGAATGTCCCGAGAAGCATGAAGGATGAAGGGCATCAGATATTGAAATTAAAGGATAACGGAGATGGAACGTATGATCTGTTTGTCCGGAAAGCCCGGGAGCAGTCATAAGTGAAACCATCAGAGCTGAAACGGCGGGAATGGCCGGCGGATTTATAAAGAAATCAAATAACCGGAAATTGTGAGAAACCAAAGAGACAGCCGCAGTTTTGTCTGACCGGACAGAACTGCGGCTGTTGGATTTAAAAAACTGTTATCGGGTTTAGCCGTGAAGCTGATGGAAGTGGTTTTCCCGGCTTTGATGAGCCTGCCGAATGCCCGGGTCAGAAAATATGCGGCCGGGGGCAGTTCCTGCTTGACAATACACTTATTATATGTATATACTATTTAGCAGCAGAGTCAAAGAGACGAAGTAGGTGATTTCTCTTACATGAAGGATAACATACTCAAATATATCAAAAGCCTGCGGGCGCGTATTTTTGTGATCGTGCTTCTGGTGGGCCTGATCCCGATCTTTCTGATGAAGCGCCTGATCCTGGAGAACTATGAGGAACAGTCTGTGACCCAGAAGAGCGCGCTGATCCAGAGCCAGTGCCAGCAGATCGTCGACCAGGTCGGAAGCTCCGGCTATATCCGCAACGTCGAGAACGAGCAGGTGGACCGGCAGCTCACACAGCTTGCGAACATCTACAATGGCCGTGTGATCATTGTCAACGGCAACTTCCGGATCGTCCGGGATACCTTTGAGATCGATGAGGACAAGGTGATCATCTCGGAGGAGGTGATCCAGTGCTTCCTCGGCACAGACTCGACGAATTACAATTCGGACGATGAATTTCTGGAGCTGACGCTGCCGATCAATAATCCGGGAACAGATCAGATCGAGGGCATCATGATCGTCAGTGTGACGACGCAGGACGTCAAGGACGGCAAGGAGGCGCTCGGCAATACGGTTCTGATCCTCCAGGTCGTGCTTACGCTTCTTATTATAGCGGCGGCCTATTATGTGGCGCGCGTCCTGACGAAACCGTTTGGCAAGATCACGCGCTCTCTGGAGGGTGTGCGCGGAGGCGTGTCGGAGCAGGAGATCTCCATACCGGATTACACGGAGACAAAGCTGCTCTCGGAGGCCTACAACCGCATGCTGAACCGCCTGAAGATCCAGGAGGAATCCCGGCAGGAGTTTGTCTCAAACGTGTCGCATGAGCTGAAGACGCCGATCACCTCGATGAAGGTGCTTGCGGACGCGCTGCTGGCGCAGGACGAGGTGCCGAATGAGCTCTACAAGGAGTTCCTGGCGGATATCGCGGAGGAAATTGACCGGGAAAACAAGATCATTTCCGACCTGTTCTCCCTGGTGAAGATGGATAAGCGCTCCTCCGATATCAACATAAAGGAGACGAATATCAATCAGCTGGTTGAGCTGATCCTGAAACGGCTCCGCCCGATCGCGGCGAAGCAGGATGTCGACCTCGTGCTGGAGAGCTATAAGCCGGTGACGGCCGAAGTGGATGAGACGAAGCTGACGCTTGCCATCTCGAATCTCGTGGAAAACGGCATCAAATACAATCAGGAGGGCGGCTGGGTCCACCTGTCCCTCAACGTAGACAGCAAATACTTCTACATCAAGGTGGAGGATTCCGGGATCGGGATCCCGGAGGAGGATCAGGAGCATATTTTTGAGCGCTTCTACCGCGTGGACAAGTCGCATTCGCGCGAGATCGGCGGCACCGGGCTTGGGCTGGCCATCACAAGGAGCGCAGTGCTGATGCATCACGGAGCGATCAAGGTTTACAGCAGAGAAGGGGAGGGCACGACGTTTACGGTGCGCATCCCGCTGAAATATGTGCCGTGACAGGGGGAATTTTGTGAGCAGAAAAGGATTTCTGTGCTGTCTCTGGCTGGTTCTGGCCGTTCTGTTGACCGGATGCGGCGGCGGACAGCAGGAAGAAAATAATGGATATACCGTATATTATGTCAACCCGGCAGGGACGCGGCTGATGGAGGCCAGCTACAGCCCGGGCGCGCAGACCTTTGAAGAGATGATGGAGGAGCTGTGGACGCAGCTTGTGACGCCTCCGTCGGGCTATACGAGCGTGGTTCCGGAGAATCTGACGTTCAACGGGTTTGAGCGCGGCATTGATGCGCTGCGCATCGATTTTTCAAAGGAATACTATGAGCTCAGCAACACGGAGGAAGTGCTTCTGCGGGCCGCGGTCGTCAAGACGTTTTCGCAGGTGCCGGGCGTGGTCAAGGTGATGATCACGGTCGAGAAGGAGCAGCTGAAGGATCTCGAGGGGCTGCCCGTTCCGGCGATGGACGCCGCCTCCTTTATTGATACGAAGGGGGACGGCATCAATTCCTACCAGTATGCGACCCTGGAGCTGTATTTCGTCAACGCGGACGGGGACAGGCTTGAGAGAGAGATGCGCAGCCTGCATTATTCCAGCAACATGGTCCTGGAGCGCGTCGTGATAGAGCAGCTGATCAAAGGGCCGGAGGATGAAGAGCTGCGGCCGGTGTTCACAGGAGACGTCAGGATACAGAACCTGTACATTCAGAACGGGATCTGCGTGGTCAATTTCAACGCGGCGGCGAACCAGCAGCCGGCGGAGTACGCCCCGGATCCGGAGACCGCGCTGTATGCGATCGTCAACTCCATCTGCGGCACATGCGACGATATTACCGGCGTAAGGTTTGAGATAGAAGGGAGCAACGCGGAGGATTTCCGCGGCACGGTGGAGCTTGACCAGATCTTTACGATGAACAGGAGCTACATCGAGATGAATGAGATACAGACGGAGGAGCCGTCCGTACCGCGGGACATTCATTCCTGACTGCGCGGCGCGGCGATCCTGCCGGACACATGGAAAGGAAGAATATTTGAAGAGACCTTTTGTATGGCTCTGCGCCGTGCTTGTTCTCTTTCCCGCTGTGAAATATGCGGCGGCGGGCTCCGCGAGGGATGTCCCGCTGCTGCAGACCGCGGAAATGCTTCAGGAAATGACCGAAGCGGGGCGCGGCCTCACAGTCGCCGGGACGGTAGCAGGCTGCAGCGCAGTATCTTCAGGCATACGCCTGTCTGTCAATCATCTTACCATTCAGAGAAAAGACAATTCGGAACAGACCCTGTTTCCCAGATTGATGATCACTTTAACAACTGAACAGGACGAAATCATGCCGGGAGATGCGATCGTGGCCTCCGGCCGGCTCATGCTGTGGGAACCTGCCTCCAATCCGGGGCAGTTCGACGCGAGGGGATACTATTTCTGCCGGAACACGGTCGGAATGCTTGCAGAGGCTTCCATACAGGGCGTGCGCAGGGGACGGGAGGGCCCGTCGGCCGTCCTGTACCGTATCCGCCGCGCGCTCGGCAGATCCTGCGAGAGCATCCTCGGAGAGAAGCAGGCGCATTTCACGGAGGCAATCTGCCTCGGCGAGAAGGGGCTTTTGCGGCAGGAATGGAAAACGCTGTATCAGGAGGGCGGGATCGCGCATATTCTGGCGGTTTCCGGGCTGCACATCTCGCTGGCCGGGATGTTCCTGTACCGGCTGCTGCGGAAGCTTGGAGCCCCGTTCTGGCTGTGCTGCGGCGCCTCCCAGGCGGCAGTGATATTTTATGCGGCCCTGGCCGGATTCGGGATCTCAGGCATACGCGCCGTGATCATGTTCAGCTTCTGGCTTGGCGCGCAGCTCTGGGGAAGAAAATACGACATAATCACGGCTGTGTCGGCCGCGGCCGCGGCGCTGCTTCTGTGGGACATCCGGAATCTGCGGCAGTCCTCCTTCTGGCTGTCGTTCGCGGCGGTTCTGTCGGCAGCGGTTCTGATTCCGTGCCTGGAAAAAGCATTCCTGACCGGGCATAATGGAGGAGCCTCCGCCTCATCTTCCGGGCTGCTGACAGGATGGCGGAGGATGGCGCGCGCGCTGATCTCGTGCGCCGGCATATGGATCGGGACGCTTCCGGTCACGCTGTATTTCTTTTATCAGGCTGCGCCGTGGAGCATGCTGCTGAATCTGGCGGTTGTTCCGCTGATGCCGGCGCTGATGGTATCCGGCCTGCTCTCCGCCGCGGCCGGGATTGTCTCAGTGCCCCTTGGGAGCTTCCTCGCGGCGCCCGCCCACTATCTTCTCGGTCTTTTTGAACTGCTGTGCAGAGTACAGCAGAGGCTTCCGCTTTCCGTGTGGGTGGCCGGGCAGCCGGAGCCGGCCGGTATTTTTCTGTATTATGTGCTTCTGCTGGCGGCCGCGGCGCTCACCTGCCGGATGCTCCTGACATGGAAAAAAAGCAGGATTAAGACCACAGCGGCGCAGAGAAGACGGATTCTGCGCCGGAGAAAGGCGTTTACGGGCCTGCTGTGGCTTGCGTGCGCGGCGGGCGGCATCTGCCTGATGAATACGCACACGGCCGGTCATGGGAAGAAAGGGCTGGAAGTCATATGTCTGGATGTAGGACAGGGAGATGCGGCGCTGGTTCGTTTTCCGGATGGCGTGAACTGTCTGATCGACGGAGGGAGCGCGTCGGAGGCCGGAGTCTGGAAATACCGGATCGGCCAGGCAGTCAGATACTATGGCGTGCGCACGCTGGACGCCGTCTTCCTGTCCCACGCGGACGCGGATCATACCAGCGGGATCATGGAATTTCTGCAGGAATATGAGGCAGGTTTCGCAGGGCAGAATGTGCACGGCGTCACACTGAAGCGCCTGATACTTCCGCCGACCGCAGAGAAAGCAGACTTTCAGGAGCTCTGTGACCTGGCGCGGGAGAAAGGCATACACATCCTGAGGATGGAGGCAGGGATGGCGTTCTGCGAAGGGACAGCAGGGACGGAGACGAGGGGCATGGATGCTATATCCGGCGCAGCGGACAAAACCGGCGGTATATCCGACACGGCGGACAGAAGCAGCAGTATATCCGGCGTGGCGGACAGAACCAACAGTATATCCGGCGCAGCGGACAGAACCAGCAGTATATCAGGCGCGGCGGACAGGACTGATGATATATCCGGCGCCGCAAATAAAAAACCGGTCTGGCGCCTCATCTGCCTTGCGCCGTCGTCTGCGGCGCTCACCGGCAGCCGGAACGAGGACTCCATGGTGCTCATGCTGCAGTACGGGGCATTTCGGATGCTGTTTACCGGGGATCTCGAGGGGAGCGCAGAGCGGCAGCTTGCCATTTCCGGGGCGGCGCTCGGTGCGGATATCCTGAAGGCCGGACACCACGGCTCAAAGAACGCGTCCTCGCAGGCATTCCTGGAGAAGGTTCGCCCGTCGTTTGCAGTGGTTTCCTGCGGAAAGGAGAACCCCTACGGACACCCGTCGCAGGAGACGCTGCTGCGGTTCCGGGAGGCAGGATGCCGCGTGCTCGCGACTCCCGGGACGGGAGCGGTGACGATTGCCTCTGACGGGGAGCGGTATACCGTGAAAACCTATCTGGATTGACATTTTATCCCGGCGGATGCGGGCAGAACCTGCGGATTTTGGGCTGATGGGCTGAAATTATGAGAAATTCAAAAAAATAATGAAAAAATATGGAAAAAAACGTACAAGTTAGAATATAATAAATAACAGAGGTGAGGGGGATATGACGATCCGAGAAAAGACGGAGGAACAGGAATTCAGGATATTCAGCCCGTATGCTTCGTTCAGCAGAAATTCCAGAGGAAGAGACCGGGAGGAGGAACCCTGCGATATCCGGACGGTGTATCAGCGTGACCGCGACCGGATCCTGCACAGCAAGTCGTTCCGGCGGCTGAAGCAGAAAACGCAGGTGTTTCTGATCCCGGAGGGAGATCACTACAGAACCAGGCTGACCCACACGCTGGAGGTCTCGCAGCTTTCAAGGACGATTGCGAAGGCGCTGCGGCTGAATGAGGATCTGGTCGATGCGATCGCTCTGGGGCACGATCTCGGGCACACGCCGTTCGGACATGCCGGCGAGCGCGCGCTGAATGCGGTCTGCCCGTATGGCTTTGCGCATTACGAACAGAGCGTGCGTGTGGTGGAGCTTCTGGAAAAGAAGGGGGAGGGGCTGAACCTGACCTGGGAGGTGCGCGACGGGATCCGCAACCACAGGACTTCCGGGACGCCGCACACCCTGGAGGGCCAGATCGTGCGCTACTGCGACAAGATCGCCTACATCAACCATGACATTGACGATGCGGAGCGCGCCGGGATCCTGAGCGAATCGCAGATCCCGGAGGAGAGCAGGCGCATCATGGGGGATACGACCCGGAAGAGGCTGAACACGCTGATCCACGATGTTGTGTTCCACAGCGAGGGGCGCAGCAAGATTATGATGTCCGACCAGATGGAGTCGGCGATGAAATATCTGCGCGCGTTCATGTTCCAGCATGTATACAGCAACAGCCGCGCGAAGGGGGAAGAGGCCAAGGCAGTCCGGATGATCCAGGACCTGTACCGCTTCTACAACGAGCGGCCGGAGCTGATGCCGGAGGAATACCAGTTCCTGATGAAGGAGCGCGGGGAGCCAAAGGAGCGCGTGGTCTGCGATTACATTGCGGGCATGACAGATTCGTATTCAATCCACGTTTACAAGGATCTGTTTGTGCCGAAATCATGGCAGGGATGACAGGTCATATCCCAACATCATAATGATGAAACATGGCAGGTGATTTGGAATGTATTATTCAGATGAGGTCATTGAGGAAGTACGTTCGAGAAATGACATTGTGGATGTGATTTCTTCTTATGTGAAGCTCCAGAGAAGGGGCAGCTCCTATTTCGGGCTCTGCCCGTTCCACAACGAGAAATCCCCCTCGTTTTCGGTCAGCCCCGGCAAGCAGATGTATTACTGCTTTGGCTGCGGGGCGGGCGGCAATGTGCTGACCTTTGTCATGGAGTACGAAAACTATACATTTCCGGAGGCGCTCAAGCTGCTGGCGGACCGGGCCGGCGTGACACTGCCGGAGCAGGAATACAGCGAGGAGGCCAGGCGCCAGCGCGATCTGAAGACAGCCGTGCGCGAGGTCAACAGGATGGCCGCGAATTACTTCTATTATATGCTGCGCTCCGAACAGGGCGTGCGGGCGATGCAGTACCTGAAGGACCGCGGGCTGAGCGACGAGACGATGAAGCGCTTCGGACTGGGCTATGCGGGGCAGTACAGCGACGCGCTGTACCGTTACCTGAAGCAGAAGGGTGTCACAGATCAGCTTCTGAAGGAGTCCGGACTGATGCAGTTCAGCGAAAAGCACGGCATAAGCGACAAATTCTGGAACCGTGTCATGTTTCCAATCATGGATGTGAATAACAAGGTCATCGGCTTCGGCGGACGCGTCATGGGAGACGGAAAGCCCAAGTATCTCAACTCGCCGGAAACCGTGATCTTTGACAAGGGGCGCAATCTCTACGGCCTGAACTATGCGCGGACATCGAAGGCGCGCTGCATGCTGGTCTGCGAGGGCTATATGGACGTGATCGCGATGCACCAGGCCGGCTTCACGAATGCGGTGGCTTCGCTCGGGACTGCGCTCACGACGCAGCATGCGTCGCTTTTAAAGCGCTACACAGACGAGGTGATCCTGACGTATGACAGCGACGAGGCGGGAGTGCGGGCGGCGCTCAGGGCGATCCCGATCTTCCGCGAGGCCGGGATCTCAACGCGCGTACTGCATATGGAGCCGCACAAGGACCCGGATGAATTTATCAAGGCGCTTGGCCGGGAGGCGTTTCAGGAGCGGATCGATCAGGCGGAGAACAGCTTCCTGTTCGAGCTGACGGTGCTCCAGAAGTCTTATGATATGAAGGATCCGGACGGCAAGACACGCTTTTTCCAGGCAGTTGCGGCGAAGATCGCGGAGTTTGAGCTGGAGATTGAGAGGGAAAACTACATCGAGGCTGTCACAGGGCGCTTTCAGATCTCATTTGAAGGGCTGCGCAGAATGGTCACGAATGTGCTGATGCAGGGCGCTCCCGTGCGGAAGGCGCCGGTGCGGCAGCAGGCGAACTCCCAGGCGAAGGAGGACGGGATCCTCAGGTCGCAGCGGCTGATCCTGACGTGGCTGACAGAATACCCGGGATTGTTTGAGACGATTGCAGCGTACATTCACCCGGAGGATTTTTCGGACGAGCTGTACCGCGAGGCCGCGGCCATGCTCTATGACCAGCTGCGGGGCGGAGCGGTCAACCCGGCGCAGATCACCAGCCATTTTACAGACCCGGAGCAGCAGCGCACGATCGCACAGCTGTTCAACGCGGAGGTGAAGACGGAAAATCCGAAGGAGCTTGAGAAAGCGGTCAGAGAGACCGTGTACAAGGTGGTGGAGCACGGGATCGCGCAGAAGAGCCAGAGGCATGATCCCACGGATCTGCAGGGCCTGCAGGAGCTGATCGACGCAAAAAGGCGGCTGCAGGATTTGAAGAGACTGCATATTTCTCTGTAACACGGACAGAATAAGAAAACAGCAAAAGTGGCGCACACTTTTTTGAAGGAGGGTCGGGATTGGGATGGAAACGCCGACGACGGACATTCAAAGGCGACTGGATGAACTGCTGAAGCTGGCAGAAAAGAAGAAAAATGTGCTGGGGTATCAGGAAATTCAGGAGTTCTTTGAGGGTCTGCCGGTCAGCGCCCGGGAATATGAGAAGATCCTGGACTGTCTGGAGGCGAAGGGGATCGACATGCTTCAGCCTGCCGGGGAGGAAGAGTTTCTTCTGGCGCCGGAGGACGACCTGTTTTCCGCGGATTCTCTGGCGGAGGAGCTGTCGGCGGACGGCGGACAGGAGACCGATCTGACGGAAGGGATCGGAACGGACGATCCGGTGCGCATGTATCTGAAGGAGATCGGCAAGATCCCTCTTTTGACGCCCGTCGAAGAGCTTGCGCTGGCACGGCGGATGAGCGAGGGGGACGAGGCGGCCAGAGAACGGCTGGCGGAATCCAACCTGCGGCTTGTGGTCAGCATCGCCAAACGCTACGCCGGGCGCGGGATGCAGCTTCTGGACCTGATCCAGGAGGGAAATCTCGGCCTGATCAAGGCGGTAGAAAAATTTGATTACCGGAAGGGCTACAAATTCAGTACGTATGCGACATGGTGGATCCGGCAGGCGATCACGAGGGCCATCGCGGATCAGGCCAGAACCATCCGGATCCCGGTACACATGGTAGAGACGATGAACCGCGTGATCCGGACCTCGCGCTCTCTGATGCAGGAGCTCGGGCGCGAGCCGGGGATCGATGAGATTGCGGCGAAGCTGGACATGCCTGCGCGGAAGGTGCAGGATATCCTGAAGATCTCGCAGGAACCGGTTTCCCTGGAGACGCCGGTCGGCGAGGAAGACGACAGCCATCTGAGCGATTTTATACGGGACGAGCATGTGCCGGTGCCGGTGGAGGCCGCGACCTGCACGATCCTGCGGGAGCAGCTTGTGGAGGTGCTCTCCACGCTGACGGACCGGGAGCAGCGGGTGCTCTGCCTGCGGTTCGGCCTTAACGACGGACACGCCAGGACGCTGGAGGAAGTGGGCAGGGAATTTAATGTCACCAGAGAGCGCATCCGGCAGATTGAGGCGAAGGCACTGCGCAAGCTGCGGCACCCGAGCCGGAGCCGCAAGCTGAGGGATTATCTGGACTGAGAGCCCGGGGTTCTGTCCGGCCGCAGCAGAAAAAACGGCCGGGCAGGATATAAGGCATACAGAAAGGTGCAGAACACGGATAAGGAACGGAATACGAAGCAGGGAACAGAAAAGGGCAGAGAGCGGGAAACGGCAGGGAACAGAAAAGAGCAGGAAACAGAAAAAGCAGAGAGCGGAAAACGGCGGGAAACAGAAAAAAGGCAGGGGAGAAAACAGAACACAGAAGAAAATATGAAAACAGAGGGCAGAAGAAAGAAGAAATAAAGAAGAAATAAAATTAAAGAAAAAATGTGGAAGGGAGCGGTAAATGCAGATTTCGAGACGACTGCAGGCAGTCTCAGCGATGGTGACTCCGGGAGGAAGGATGGCGGATATAGGGACTGACCATGCATACATACCGATCTTTCTGGCCCGGGCCGGAAAGACCGAGCATGCCATAGCCATGGATGTGAACCGGGGGCCGCTTGCGCGCGCGCAGGCGCATATTGCGCAGGCCGGACTGGGGGAAGTGATCGAGACGCGGCTTTCGGACGGCCTGGAGGCGCTTCATCCGGGCGAGGCGGACAGCATCGTGATCGCGGGCATGGGCGGCCCGCTGACGGTGCGTATCCTGCAACAGGGCCGGGAAAAGCTTGAAGGCTGCCGGGAGCTGATCCTGCAGCCGCAGTCTGAGATCCGGGCGGTGCGGAGGTGGCTGGAGCAGAATGCCTGGGAGATCGCACAGGAGGACATGGTCTGTGAGGACGGGAAATTTTACCCGATGATGCGGGCAGTACGCCGCGGATCCGGGTGTGACGGCTGCACCGGATCCGCACCGGAAATGGGATGCCTGCGGGGAGAAGCGCCGCGGAAAATGACAGAGACGCAGCTGCGGTATGGACCACTTTTGCTGCGGGAGCGTCATCCCGTGCTGCTGGAATTTCTGCGGCGTGAGAAGAGACTGAACCGTCGTATTCTGGATTCTCTGGAGGGCCAGAGCACGGAGGCCGCCTTTGTGCGCGCGTGGGAAGTCCGGGAGGAGCTTGAGAGGATTGAAGAGGCGCTTGCGGGGTATGCTGCGGCCGCTGACAGAGCTGACCGGGATGCGTCGGAGAGCGTGTGAAATGCAGGAGCGGCCCGAAAAAATGCAGAGGGGCCACAGAAAACCAGAAAAACAACAGAAAAACAACAGAAAAACAACAGGAGGACGAGATGACAGTAAGGGAGATCATACATAAGCTTGCGGAAAAATATCCGCCTGAGATGGCGCTCGGGTGGGACAATCCGGGCCTGCAGGTCGGGAACATGGACGCCCCGGTGCAGAAGATCTATGTGGCTCTTGAGGCCACGGAGGCGGTGATCCGGGAATGCATTGCCTGGGGAGCGGATCTGCTGGTGACGCACCACCCGCTTCTCATGGCCGGGATCAAAAAGGTGAACAGCGAGGATTTTCTGGGCCGCAAGGTGCTCCTGCTCGCGGAGCACAAAATCGCGCACTATGCGATGCACACAAATTACGATGTGACAGAGATGAGCGCGCTTGCGATCCGCGCGCTGGATCTCAGAGAGACGCAGATTCTCGAAGAGACGGGCGTGACGGAGCGCGGCGAGGCATACGGCATCGGTTTCGTGGGAATGCTGCCGGACTCCATGACGGCCGGTGCCTGCTGTGAGTATGTGAAAAAGGCGTTTGACCTGGAAAGCGTACGGCTCTTCGGCGACCCGGGGTGCACGGTGCAGAAAATTGCGGTCTGTCCTGGTTCGGGAAAGGGCATGGCAGCCCCGGCGCTGGCAGCAGGCGCACAGATGCTCGTGACCGGCGATATCGGCCATCATGACGGGCTGGACGCCGTGGATCAGGGCCTGCTGATGATGGACGCCGGACATTACGGGATCGAACATATTTTTATCGGACAGATGGGAGATTATCTGCAGGCGGAGTTCGGGGAGCTCGAGGTGCGCAGGGCCGGGATCCGGCATCCGTTTGCGGTGCTGTGAGCGCAGGCCCGCCGGCGCTGCGCGCATGGATGCCCGCTTTATTCGGATTTTCAGGAAAGAGGGAGGCGAGACGAAGTGAAAAACAGTGTGACAGTGAAAATTTACGGAAAAGAAGAAACCTGGCCGTCGGGAACGGTTTTTCAGGAAATTGCAAAGGAGCATCAGGCGGACATGGACAGCGGGATCGCGCTGGTGCGTGAAAACGGACGCCTGCGGGAGCTCGGGAAAAAGCTGAAAGGGGACTGCGAGCTGGAATTTCTGACGCTGCGCAGCGACGCCGGTCACAGCACTTACATAAGGAGCCTGGTTCTGCTGATGCTGAAGGCGATGTACCACGTTGTGGGGGACAACAGCAATATTGACCGGGTCGGCGTGCACTTTGCCGTGAGCGGCGGCTATTACTGCACCATGCAGGGAAAAACGGAGCTGACGCAGCAGTTTCTTGACAAGGTAAAGGCAAGCATGCAGGAGATGGCAGAGCAGGCGCTCCCGATCCGGAAGCTTGTGGAGGCCACGTATGAGGCGCAGAAAAAGTTCGGCGAGTACCGCATGTATGACAAGGCGGAGCTGTTCCGCTACCGCCGCGCGTCGAAGGTCAACCTTTACAATCTGGAGGGCTTTGAGGACTATTTTTACGGTTATATGCTTCCGGACACCTCGTATCTGAAATATTTTGACCTGAGGATATTTGACGAGGGCTTTGTACTGATGTTTCCGACGAAAGAGGAGCCGGAACAGCTCCCGGCCTTTGCTCCGGAGATGAAGATCTTCGGCGTGCAGAAAGAATCGATGAAGTGGGGAGCGATGCTTGGCATCCCGACGGTCGGAGCGCTGAACAGTTATATCGTCAATCATCGAACCAAGGATCTGATCATGATCCAGGAGGCATACCACGAGAAGAAGATCGCGGAGCTCGCGGCGCAGATCGCGGCCTCCCCGGAGAAAAAGATCGTCCTGATCGCGGGCCCGTCCTCTTCGGGCAAGACGACGTTCTCCCATCGTCTGGCCACCCAGCTTTCCGTGTACGGGCTTAAGCCGCATCCGATCGCCGCGGACGATTATTTTGTGGAGCGTGAAAAGACGCCGCTCGACGCCGACGGCAAGCTGGATTTTGAACATATCGATGCGATCGATACGCTGCAGCTGAATAAGGATATGTGCGCGCTCCTGGCCGGGGAGACGGTAGAGCTTCCGACCTTCAACTTCAAGACCGGCAAGCGCGAGTATAAGGGAAACTTCAAGAAGCTCGGGAAGGATGATATTCTGATCATCGAGGGGATCCACTGTCTGAACGACCGACTGACACGCGATCTGCCCAGAGAGAGCAAGTTCAAGATTTATATCAGCGCCCTGACGCAGCTCAATGTGGACGAACACAACCGGATCCCGACGACGGACGGCAGGCTGCTGCGCAGGCTTGTGCGGGATGCTCGGACGCGCGGCTCGGACGCCAGACGGACGATCGGCATGTGGCCTTCCGTGCGGCGCGGAGAGGAAAATAACATCTTCCCCTACCAGGAGGAAGCCGACGTGATGTTCAATTCCGCGCTGATCTACGAGCTGGCAGTGCTGAAGCAGTACGCGGAGCCGCTTCTGTTTTCCGTGCAGCCGGGTGATCCGGAGTACGACGAGGCCAAGCGCCTGCTCAAGTTTCTTGACTATTTCCTGCCGATTCCGGGCGACGATATCCCGAACAGCTCCCTGATCAGGGAGTTCATTGGCGGCGGGTGCTTCGATGTGTAGACTCAGCGGCCGCGGAACCTGCGGATTCTTCCGCTGATCCGGCAAGAGAGGACGACCGCGCAGAAGAAATCCTGAGATATGTCTGCGGCGGCGAAAACGGAGGATAAAATCATGAATTTATTTATATGCTACCCAAAATGCTCTACCTGCAAGAAAGCAGAAAAATGGCTGCAGGAGAAAGAAATCTCCTATGACCTGCGCGATATCAGACTGGACCGCCCGACGAAGGAAGAGCTGGCTGACTGGCATCAGAAAAGCGGCCTGGAGCTGAAGCGCTTTTTCAACACAAGCGGCAATCTCTACAAAGAGCTGAAGCTGAAGGACCGGCTGCCGGGCATGACCGATGAAGAAAAGCTGGAGCTGCTGGCGACGGACGGGATGCTCGTCAAACGCCCGATCTTTGTCTCAGAGGACCGGGTGCTGGTCGGTTTTAAGGAAAAGGAGTGGGAGGAAATTTCCGTTCAGACATCCGGTGCACCGCAGGCGTGATAGGGCCGTGTGCGCAGATTCGGCGCAGATCAGGAGACCGGTTGGTCAGGAGGTCGGTCAGTCAGGTCCTGGACGCCGGGCGCGCCGCATAGTTTACAGAAAGTGAAAATGATGATATAATCTCGCAAGAGATTATATCATCGCCGGTTCGGCGTCGAGCAAAGCGAGATGGGATACAGAACCGAACCGTGCGCATCCCCCGGAGGGTATTATGTCCAAGGGACATGATATAATTTTTCTGCGTAAGTAGGATAAATGGTCGCGGCTGGCAGGCCGAAAGGTGCCAGACGAGGAAAGTCCGGGCTTCACAGGGCAAGGATGCCGGATAACGTCCGGTGGAGGCGACTCCAAGGAAAGTGCAACAGAAATGAACCGCCGGTGCGGCAGCAGGCCGGGCCGGTAAGGGTGGAAGGGCAGTGTAAGAGACTACCGCCCGGCTGGCAACAGCCGGGGCATATGTAAACCCCATCCGAAGCAAGACCGCAACGAAGCATATGGCTGCCCGTCAGCTTCAGGTAGGTCGCTGGAGCCTGTCGGCGACGACAGGCCTGGATAGATGACCATTCACGACATAACCCGGCTTATCGTCCTGCTTACATTTGTAAAGATCGAGGGTGGCCGTTTCGGACACCCTCTTTCGGCGGCTGCATCCAGACGGACGGCCGCTGCAGTGAAGACAGAATAATTCTGTGTGGTTTCAGGATAACGGATCAAAACAGGATACGTCCGTGTTTAATGAACAGACCGTATTTAAATACCAATACAAAGGAGGCGTCCGGATGGATTTAAAACAGTACTACTATGGGATATACGGCGAGAATGAGCAGACCGCCCGGCGGTTTGGAGAGCTTCTGGAGATCATTGCGCGGGCAGGGCGGGAGCGCAGCCCGGAGCTCAAGGCGCAGGATGCGGAGGGCAACGGCTGGTACATGTCGGAGAAAATGGTCGGCATGATGCTCTACGTAGACCGTTTCAGCGGGGATCTGTACCGCTTTGAGGAAAAGATCAGCTATCTGGAAGAGCTTGGAATTACTTATGTACATTTCATGCCGCTTCTGAAATCGCGCGAGGGAAACAATGACGGGGGCTACGCGGTGTCAGACTATCTGGCGGTCGAGCCGAAGCTGGGCACGATGGAACAGCTGGAGCGCGTCGTCAGGCTCCTGAAGGAGCACGGGATCCGCACCTGCATCGATTTTGTCCTGAACCACACGGCGAAGGAGCACGTCTGGGCGGAGGAGTGCCGCAGGGGCAACCCGGAGTATGAGGGGATGTATCACATGTTTGACGATGATACAGAACCGCGCGCCTATGAGCAGACGATGACGGAGATCTTTCCAGAGGTCGCCCCGAAGAATTTCACCTATTATCCGGATCTTGGCAAATATGTCATGACGCGGTTTTATGAATTCCAGTGGGATCTGAATTATGCGAACCCGCAGGTGTTCAACAAGATCATAGAAGTGCTGCTTGAGCTGGCAAATAAGGGGATTGATATTTTCCGCCTCGACGCGATCCCCTATATGTGGAAGGAGCTTGGCACAAAATGCATGAACCATCCAAAGGTACATACGCTTCTGCGGATGATGTACGAGATCGTCCGCGAGGTCTGTCCGTCGGTTGTGTTTCTCGGCGAGGCGATCGTGGAGCCGCATGAGATCGTGAAATATTTCGGCGACAGGGAAGAGAAGGAGTGCAACGTCATGTACAATGCCTCCCTGATGGTGCTTCTGTGGAATTCCCTGGCGACCAGGGACGTGCGGCTGATGGAGCGCTCCCTGGCAAAGGACTACGGGGTGCCGTCGGACGGGGTGTGGATCAATTACGGCAGATGCCATGACGACATCGGCTGGGGCTTTGAGACCGGGATCCTGCAGGAGCTCGGCTTCGACCCGGAGGCGCACAAGCAGTTCATCATCCGCTTCATGCTGGGGCAGTATCCCGGCAGCTTCTCGATCGGGGAGCTCTACGAGTTTAACCCGGTGACGCTGGATGCGCGAAACAGCGGTACGTTTGCCTCGATGTGCGGCCTGGAGCAGGCGCTGAAGGAGAAGCACGCCTACAAGATCGAACAGGCGATCAAGAGGATTCTGCTCTTAAACTCAGTGATCATTTCCTATACGGGAATCCCGCTGCTCTACAGCGGGGACGAGATCGGACAGCTGAACGACTGGAGCTACAAGAACGACCGCAGCGTGTCCGGGGATTCCAGATGGCTGCACCGCGGGAAGATGGACTGGGAGGCCGCCGCAAAGAGAAATGACAGGGGAACGGTTCAGGGGCAGATTTTCTCCGGGATCAAAAAGATGATCGATATCCGGAAAAACTGCGAATATTTCCGCTCGGACATTAAATCGAACCCGGTCGATCTGGACAACCAGGCGGTGTTCGGCTTCCACCGCGAGAACAAGATGATGGTGCTGGCCAATTTCTCAGAGCATGAGCAGTGGGTCGACGCGAACCGCTTCAGCTGGTTCGGGCTGCCGGGCGAGATGACCGATCTTCTGACCGGAAGGCCGATCCGCTCCTACAACAATTCCATCCTGCTGGGGCCGTACGAGTATCTGTGGCTGGTGTAGGCCGCGTGAAATGAAAGGAGGCGGATGCTGTGAGACTGTTTGTGGCTGTACAGCTTTCAGATCCGATGAAAAATTCTCTGGTGGAGGTCATGCACGATCTGAAGAAGCAGGGCGTGAACGGCAATTTCACCCCAAAACAGAACCTGCACATGACGCTGACGTTCATTGGCGAGACTGATAAAAAACAGGAGATCCAGAAGCTCATGGAGGAGATCGGCTTTCAGCCCTTCCGGATCGTGCTGACGGAGGCCGGCAGCTTCGGAGACCTCCAGTGGATCGGCGTGAAGGGAAACCAGAAGCTCAAGGGCTATGTGAACGAGCTGCAGAAGAAGCTCCGGGAGCACGGGATCCCATTTGATAATAAGAAATTTACTCCGCACATCACGATCCTGCGCGGCGCGAAATCCAGCCGCCCATACAGCATCCAGGTTCCGAAGCTGGAGATGCAGGTGGAAAAAATTTCGCTGATGAAGTCGGAGCAGAAGGACGGAAGAACTGTTTACAAAGAAGTATTTTCCGTACAGCAGTGATCCGCGGCGGGCGCAGACCCGGGGAGTGAAAGCTTTCTCATCTTTTTGAGCCGCTTTTGATATTGCTTATATTTTATTGATAAAAACAGTAGTAGGGAGGATATGGAGATGACTTATCAGGAGGTTATAGAACAGGCAAGGGGAAATGTCGGCGCATACTGCAAAGTATGTCCCGTCTGCAACGGGAGGGCATGCAGAAATCAGATCCCGGGCCCCGGCGCGAAGGGAACGGGCGACACGGCGGCCCGCAATTATGACAAATGGCAGGAGATCCGTGTGGTGATGGACACGATCTGTGAAAACGGCGCGCCGGACACAACGTTCGAGCTGTTCGGGCGCACGTTCCGCTACCCGTTTTTCGCGGGGCCGCTGGGCGCGGTGAACCTGCATTACGGCGATAAATATGACGACATGGCCTACAACAATATCCTGGTGTCCGCCTGCAGCGAGAACGGGATTGCGGCGTTCACCGGAGACGGCACAAATCCTGCGGTGATGCAGGCAGCCTCGAAGGCGATCGCTGCGGCGGGCGGCACGGGTGTGCCGACGGTGAAGCCGTGGAATATCGACATAATCAAAGAGAAGCTGGAGCTCTGCAGGCAGGCCGGGAGCTTTGCGGTGGCGATGGACGTGGACGCGGCCGGGCTGCCGTTCCTCAAGAATATGACGCCGCCTGCCGGGAGCAAGACGGTGGAGGAGCTTGCGGAGATCGCAAGGCTTGCGGGCGTGCCGTTTATCGTGAAGGGCATTATGAGCGTCAAAGGCGCGCGGAAGGCAAAGGAGGCCGGAGCGGCCGGCATCGTGGTCAGCAACCACGGCGGGCGCGTGCTCGACCAGTGCCCGGCGACCGCCGAGGTTCTCGGGGAGATCGCAGATGCGCTTAAAGGGAGCGGCATGAAGATTTTTGTGGACGGAGGCATCCGCAGCGGCGTCGATATTTTCAAGGCGCTGGCGCTCGGCGCGGACGCTGTGCTGATCTGCCGCCCGTTTGTGCCGGCCGTCTACGGAGGCGCCGGGAAGGGCGTGAAGCTGTACATAGAGAAGCTCGGCGCAGAGCTGGCAGACACAATGACGATGTGCGGTGCGAAGGATCTTGCCTCGATCACGAGAGACATGATCGAGATCCGCTGAGCGGGTCTTGGACTGTCCGCAGGGCGGGCCGGATGACGTCTGCTGAGCGGATCTGGTGCCGACTGCAAAGCGGGCCGGATGACGTCTGCTGAGCGGATCTGGTGCCGTCTGCAAAGCGGGTTTGATGTGGTCTGGTGCCGTCCGCGGAGGATGGGATGCGGATCCGCCATAAAAGGAAGGGGGTGACGGGATGCAGTACAGGACTGATCGGAAGGGAAATCAGCTCTCCATTCTCGGCTATGGCTGCATGCGTTTTACAAAAAAGGGATCGGAGATCGATCTTGACAAGGCAGAGAGGGAGGTAATGTACGCGATCCGTCACGGGGTCAATTACCTGGATACGGCTTACGTGTACGGCGGGAGCGAGGAGGCAGTCGGCAAAATCCTGGCAAAGAACGGCTGTCGGAAGGACATCAATCTGGCGACGAAGCTTCCGCACTACCTGATCCGCTCGGCTGCCGGCGCAGAGAAGAAGTTCCAGGAGGAGCTGCGCCGCCTGCAGACCGATTACATTGACTATTACCTGATGCACATGCTCAACGATGTGAAGACCTGGGAGCGCCTGACCGGCCTCGGGATACAGGACTGGATCCGGGAGAAGAAGGAGAGCGGGCAGATCCGCAGCATCGGCTTTTCCTACCATGGAAATACGGAAAATTTCCGCCGTCTGCTGGACGCATACGACTGGGACTTCTGCCAGATCCAGTACAATTATCTGGACGAACACGCCCAGGCCGGGCGTGAAGGCCTGGCTTATGCGGCGTCGAAGGGAATCCCGGTCATAATCATGGAACCGCTGCGGGGCGGACGCCTCGTGAATCTGCTTCCGCCGAAGGCCAGAGAGCTGATCGACGGTTCGGGACAGTTTGCGTCGCCGGCGGAGATGGGCTTCCGGTGGCTGTGGAACCAGCCGGAGGTGACCTGCGTGCTCTCCGGCATGAATTCTCTGGAGATGGTGAAGGAGAACCTGCGCATAGCGGATGAGGCGAAGGTCGGAGGCTTTACGGAGGAGCAGTTCCGGCTGGTGGAGCAGGTGAAGCGCGAGATCAATCAGAATATGAAGGTCGGCTGCACCGGCTGCGGCTACTGCATGCCCTGTCCGAACAAGGTGGACATTCCGATGACGTTTCACTGCTACAATCTGAAATACACGGAGGGAAAAGGTTCCGGGATGTGGGAGTACCTGCAGTCGACGGCGATGCGCCGGGAGACGTCGAGCGCGTCCCAGTGCATCGGTTGCGGCAGGTGCGAGAAGCACTGCCCGCAGGGAATCCCGATCCGCGAAAAGCTGAAGGAGGCGGCGCGCGAGCTTGAGACGCCGCAGTACCGGCTGATCCGCTGGGCGGTGAAAACGTTCCGGATTTATTAAAAAAGCTATTGACTTTTTAAAACCGATATATTATAATTCTATTCGCGTCAAGCGGAAAGACGCCAGAGATACCGGATACGGGGTGTGGCTCAGCTTGGCTAGAGCGCCTGGTTTGGGACCAGGAGGTCGCAGGTTCGAATCCTGTCACCCCGATGTATTTCCAGGCGGCGTCCTATATAGAATTTGCGGGTGTAGTTCAATGGTAGAACACCAGCCTTCCAAGCTGGACACGTGGGTTCGATTCCCATCACCCGCTTTTTGAGTCTGTAGCTCAGCTGGATAGAGCAACGGCCTTCTAAGCCGTGGGTCGGGGGTTCGAATCCCTTCAGGCTCGCTTTTATTATAATATATAGATATGGTGGGTATAGCGCAGCTGGTTAGCGCGCCAGATTGTGGCTCTGGAGGCCAAGGGTTCGAATCCCTTTACCCACCCTGTACGGATAGGGTTGTTGCAGGCGCTGCGACATCCCTATTTAATTAACAGGACAGAATGGATCTGGACGGGATTGGTGGGCTATCGCCAAGCGGTAAGGCACAGGACTTTGACTCCTGCATTCGCCGGTTCGAATCCGGCTAGCCCAGCTGTATGCCATCGGTCCGGGAACCGGGGACGGAGGCCCTGCCTCTGCGGCCGGCCTGGTGGCCTTGCGGGGTATTAGCTCAGTCGGCAGAGCACTTGACTTTTAATCAAGTTGTCCGGGGTTCGAATCCCCGATGCCTCATCGATCCGTCTCCCGCGGCAGTCTGGCTGCGGAGCGGTCTTTGCGGAAATGACGGAATTGGCAGACGTGCAGGATTTAGGTTCCTGTGCCGCAAGGCGTGAGGGTTCAAGTCCCTTTTTCCGCAGTGAAAAAGTGCCGGTTTTACGGCGCTTTTTTCTTTTTGTGTCGCATTTTGTGTTGCATTTCGTGGACCGTAATTGTCCCTTATCATGCGAAAGACCTTAAAAAGGGGTTAGAGCAGGAAATCCTGAAACAGGCGGGGTTAAAATAATCCCGCCTGCATAAGACGTAAGGAGGTATCACGTATGGACAGATTATTTTATCCGGCAGTTTTTCATAAGGCGGAAGAGGGCGGCTTCTGGGTGACATTTCCGGATATCCCGGAATGCATGACGCAGGGCGATGATATTCAGGAAGCATATGAAATGGCGGTTGATGCCCTCGGCCTGTCGGTTACTTCCAGGAAGGAATCAGGGGAGGAACTTCCGGAGGCATCTTCACCGGAGACTGTGACGGCAGGGCCGGACGCATTCCTCATGGTGGTTGAATTTGACCTGATGGAATACCGAAGGATGCACTGCTCCAGGGCAGTGAAAAAGACTCTCAGCATCCCGGAATGGCTGAATGAGGCGGCAATAAAACAGGGAATAAATTTCTCGCAGGCACTTCAGGAAGCGCTGATGGCAAAAGTCGGGGGTGCAAGATAAACTGAAAGATGGAAAGAAAAAGACGCTCTGATGAGGGAGCGTCCAATAAGACAGTGTTGAAAAGATATTAACACAGGGCAACTGCCAGACAGGGATGTAATAAAGAGGTTAGCCATACTCGGAAGTTAATCTGAGTATGGCTGCTTTTTACATCAATTTATAATTTCTGCCCTTTTTCAAAGCTCGACTCAAAGTGATCGTGGTGACTCTTAGCAACTTGCCTCAGACGGATTCAACAATTTTTAAGTCATGTTTTGCAGGCAGAATTCATCCCAAAAACTTACCTTCTGCATATATTTTCTTTTGAGGCCCGGATTGTCCAAACATATTAGGCACATCACCGCTGAGATCCCAAACGCCTTCCCAAATCTCAGATGGCATATTACCCTTTGTGATTTTTAAATCTTTTTGTCTATTGGCTTTTTAAAGTACAATCGTAAGCGCCGAATAACCTGGCGGTTTTACAGCCTTCCGATTTCGTGAGATAATCTTCCTGACTGGAGGAAGCATCTG
>CANRBX010000038.1 GCA_947628955.1 uncultured Lachnospiraceae bacterium
AGCTTCAGAAGCGCCACATCGCGGATCACGCTCTTCTTGAGCTCATGATCCACCATCGCGCTCCCGCCGTATTTTACGACAATTGTTTTCCCGTGAAAACGCTGAATATACGGAAGCGCCTCGATCAGCACACCAGCCTTTTGCAGCCACAGTTCCATAGTTGATTCCATCCTGGTCTACTCTCCTTCTCAATGATATCGGGATCCGGCGGCGCCGTGCGGATTGTTCCGCGCCCCGCGGTCCCGGCATCTTTTCCGTTTGATTAAATCGCATTCATGTTGTCAGCCGGACACAGACTCAGCCAAACGTAGGCAGATCTATGACCGGTAATCCGCGTTGAACATCTATGACCGGTAATCCGCGTTGATCTTCACATAGTCATACGTGAGGTCGCAGCCCCACGCCGTTGCGTCCGCATCGCCCATCTTGATGTCGGCGATCGCCGTCACCGCATTCTCCGAGAGGATCTTCGTCGCCTCTTCCTCGCTGTATCCGGTCGAGACTCCATTCTCGATGATTTTCAGCCTGCCCGCCGCGCTCTCAAAATACAGATCCACCTTCTCCGGGTCAAACGATGCTCCGGAATAGCCCATCGCGCAGAGAATGCGGCCCCAGTTGGCGTCATTGCCGTATATCGCGGCCTTCGTCAGGCTGGAGGTCACAATGGATTTGCTCAGCGTCACCGCCTGCTCTTTGGTCGCAGCTCCGGTCACACGAACCTCAAACAGCTTCGTCGCTCCCTCGCCGTCCGCGGCCATCTGCTTCGCAAGATACGTATTTACATAATTCAGCGCCTCTGTAAACAGGGCGTAATCCTCGCTCCCGGCGGCTGTGATCTTCGGATTTCCCGCCAGACCGTTCGCCAGCAGAAGGCAGGTATCGTTCGTGGACGTGTCGCCGTCCACCGAGACCATATTGTACGTATCGACGACGCTTTCGCTCAGCGCCTGCTGCAGCAGCTCCTGCGAAATGCTCACGTCCGTCGTCACAAAGCTGAGCATCGTGCACATATTCGGATGGATCATCCCGGAGCCCTTGCACATGCCGCCGACCGTCACCGTTTTCCCGCCGATCTGCGCCGTCACCGCGATCTCCTTCCTGACCGTATCCGTCGTCATGATCGCTTCCGCCGCAAGCGTGCCCGCCGCCGGGGCTGCCGAAAGCAGCGGCTTCATCTTCCCTATCCCGGCCCTGATCTTGTCGATCGGGATCTGCTGGCCGATGACGCCCGTGGAGGCCACCAGCACCTGATTCTTTTCTATTCCAAAGAGCCTGGCCGTCTCAGCGGCAGTCTCCCGGCAATAGCCCAGCCCTTCCTCTCCGGTGCAGGCGTTTGCCACGCCGCTGTTGACCACCACCGCGTGTGCGGTTTTGTTTCCATATACAATGCCCTGATCCCATTTGACCGGGGCCGCCTTGACGATATTTGTTGTGAACGTGCCTGCCACGCGGCAGGGTGTCTCACTGTAGATCATCGCCATATCCTTGCGGTCCTTCTTGATGCCTGCCGCGACGCCGATCGCCGTGAAGCCCTTCGCCGCGGTCACGCCGCCCTTAATCTCCTGCATGTCCTGTCCTCCCACTGTTTTTTTATGGCAGACGCCAAAGCGCCTGTCATCCTGTTCCCTAGCCAAACGCAAAGTGCTTGCTGCCCTGTTCCTCTGACAGACGCCGAAGCGCCTGCCTCCCTGTTCCCTAGCCAGACGCCAAAACGCCTGCCGCCCTGTTCCTCTGGCAGACTCCGAATCGCCTGCCATCCTGTTCCCTAGCCAAACGACAAACTGCTTGCTGCCCTGTTCCTCTGGCAGACTTCGAATCGCCTGTCTCCCTGTTCCTCTGGCAGACTCCAAAATACCTTGTTCCTGTTTGAAAAAACCAGTCCCCCGGATCACACCCCTAAGGGAACATCGGGGCCTGTCGGAGCCCCTCCGCCTCGTCAAGCCCGAACAGGAGATTCATGTTCTGTACCGCCTGCCCGGCCGCGCCCTTTACGAGATTGTCCATCGCGCCCATCATGATGACGCGCTTCGTGCGCGGATCGATCTTAAAGTTTATATCGACATAATTGCTGCCCTCCACCCACTTTGTCTGCGGGCAGACGTCCTTCGGGAGCACGCGCACAAAACGCTCTGCCCCATAATACCGGTCATAGACCTGCTTCATCTCTTCATAGGAAATCTCTCTCTTCAGGGATGCATAGGCCGTGACCAGAATGCCGCGGTTCATCGGCGCCAGATGCGGCGTGAAGTTCAGCACGACCGGCTCCCCCGCGGCATAGCTGAGCTGTTCCTCGATCTCCGGCGTGTGCCGGTGGTTTGCCACGCTGTATGCCTTCATATTTTCATTGACCTCACAGAACAGGTTGTCTGTCTTGGCCCCGCGCCCCGCGCCGGAGGTTCCCGACTTGGCGTCAATGATGATCGACGACGGATCGATCATCCCCTCCTTCAGCAGCGGATAGACAGACAGTATGCTGCAGGTCGGATAGCAGCCCGGATTTGCGACCAGCCGCGCGCCGCGGATCTTTTCGCGGTTGATCTCGCACAGGCCGTAAACCGCCTCGCCGATATACTGCGGCGCCTTATGCTCCATCTTATACCATTCTTCGTATATTTTTACATCCCTGAGCCGGAAGTCCGCGCTCAGGTCGATGACCTTTGTCCCGGAGAGAATCTCTTCGTTTACCAGCGAAGCACAGAGTCCCTGCGGCGTCGCCGTGAAGATCACATCCGCCCGCCCTGCAAGCTCATCCATGTTGTCATCCATGCATTTTGCGTCAACAATCTCAAACATATTCTGATAAACCGAGGCATAATCCTGACCGACATAGCTTCTGGAGCCATACCAGACAATCTCCGCTTCCCGGTGCCCCAGCAGAAGCCGCACCAGCTCGCCTCCCGCGTAACCCGTAGATCCGATAATTCCCGCTTTTATCATACTTTCTCCTCTCTGATTATTTAAAGTAACTTTTCCTATCATATAACAACTGTCCTCAGATGTAAAGAGTTTTTGCGCGTATATTTATACAGAATTTTCGCATACTATTCAGGCTGATTTTACATTTTCACCAAAAGTCATTTTTATGCTTGCATATTTATGATACATGCGTTATACTTGCAGACGGTGCGGCGCACAAAATGCGCCGTGTCTGCCCGACCGGGCGGCAACAACCGGGCGGCAACAAATTTATAAATATTTTTCATTAAAAAATACACGCTGAGGAGGATCCTATTATGAAAGAAAAAGTAGTTCTGGCCTATTCCGGCGGCCTCGACACGACAGCCATCATTCCGTGGCTGAAGGAAAATTTTGATTACGAAGTGATCTGCTGCTGCGTTGACTGCGGCCAGGGCAACGAGCTGGACGGCCTGGAAGAGCGCGCGAAGCTCTCCGGCGCTTCCAAATTATACATCGAGAATATCATCGACGAATTCTGCGATGATTTCATCATGCCGTGCGTGGAGGCCGGCGCTGTCTATGAGCACAAGTACCTGCTCGGCACGTCCATGGCCCGCCCGGTGATCGCAAAGAAGCTTGTGGAGATCGCGCGCAGGGAAAACGCCTCCGCCATCTGCCACGGCGCTACCGGAAAGGGCAACGACCAGATCCGCTTCGAGCTGGCGATCAAGGCTCTCGCGCCGGATCTGAAGATCATCGCTCCCTGGAGAATGACGGATGTCTGGACGATGCAGTCCCGCGAGGACGAGATCGCATACTGCCAGGCACACGGCATCCATCTCCCGTTCGACGCCAGCCACAGCTACAGCCGCGACCGCAATCTCTGGCACATCAGCCACGAGGGGCTGGAGCTTGAGGATCCGGGCAGCGAGCCGCGCTACGATCACATGCTCGTGCTCGGCGTGACTCCCGAGCGCGCTCCGGACGAAGGGGAATATGTGACCATGACCTTTGAGCAGGGCGTACCGAAGACCTTAAACGGCAAGGCAATGAAGGTTTCTGAGATCATCACCGAGCTGAACGCCCTCGGCGGAAAGCACGGCATCGGCATCGTCGATATCGTGGAGAACCGCGTCGTCGGCATGAAATCCCGCGGCGTCTATGAGACCCCGGGCGGCACGATCCTCATGGAGGCACACGAGCAGCTGGAAGAGCTGATCCTCGACCGCGAGACGCTGGAGACGAAGAAAAGGCTCGGCAGCCAGTTCGCACAGATCGTTTACGAGGGCAAATGGTTCACTCCGCTGCGCGAGGCGATCCAGGCATTCGTGGAATCCACGCAGAAGTACGTGACCGGAGAGGTGAAGTTCAAGCTCTACAAGGGCAACATCATCAAGGCCGGCACCACCTCGCCGTACAGCCTGTACAACGAGTCCCTGGCCTCCTTCACGACCGGTGACCTGTACGACCACCACGACGCGAGCGGCTTCATCACACTGTTCGGTCTTCCGCTGAAGGTTCGCGCAATGAAGATGGCTGAGGTCAAAAAGCAGGACGACAAATAAAGAAAAGAAGTAAAGAGAGAACTGTCTCAGGCCAGACAACAGATCTGTTTCAGACCAGATGCACAGGCCAGACAGTCGGCAAAACGCCCTGCCGCCCGGCATGATCACCGGTGCGGCAGGGCGCCTTTTTATCTCGCTTTATCTTCTTCTGTCATTCTCCGTCTTCTTCGATCCTCGCTTTATCTTCCTCCGTCTTCTTCGGGCTTTGCCTTATCTTCTTCTATTTGCTTCTGTCTTTGCTTTTTATCTTCTTCTGTCTTCTTCTGTCTTCTTTTACCTTTCTTTATCTTCATCCATCCTCTTCACATTCCGAGATCAGGATGCAGTTCGGCGTCTCGATCTTCAGCGGCCGGCCCTTCATCACGAGCAGCCCCTTGTCATAATCGACCGTAAAGAAGCGGATCTCGTTCGTCTCATGGTTCAGCACCACCAGCGTCCGCTCTCCCGGCAGCACATCGATGTCCTTCGGATAATCCCCGCTGATCGGCAGGCAGCAGAGCCGTGTAAGAAGCCCGGTCTCCTGGTCGATCCGGAATACGGCCACCGTGTTCTCCCCCGCCGTGGAGGCATACAGATACTTCCCGCTCGGGGAGAGCTTCAGCCCGCAGCACGCGCTGCCCTTGCTCTCCGGATCGCGCACCGCGGAAATCTCCTGGATCCTCTCAAAATCAGGGGACTTCCCGGAGCCGTCATATCGATAGACAGTGATTTCATTTGTCAGCTCCGCGTTCATATAGGCAAATTTTCCGTCCGGGCTGAAGGTCAGAAGCCTCGGCCCGGAGTCCAGCTTGCAGCGCAGGATGTCATACAGGCTCAGCTCGCCGGTGCGCTGATCCACCTTGTACAGCTTCACCTGGTCGATCCCATTGTCCACGGCGCAGAGATATTTGTCATCCGGAGTCGGGATCACGCAGCTCACATGCGGACGGAAATTGCGCTCCGCCACGCTGCCGATCCCCTTGTGGAAGATCCCGTCCATCACGGAGCCGAGGCGTCCGTCCCTGTGCGTGTGTACCACCGTGACCTTCCCGTCATGGTAGCCGCCCACATAGAGGAAATGGCCGTTCTTGTCCGTTGAGAGGTAGCAGCCGCGCATCCCGTCGATCCCGACCTTGTTGATCGGCTCCAGGCCGCCGTCCGGAAGGATCTTCAGCACCTCGACGCCCTCATCCGCGATCGAGTAAAGGTATTTTCCATTGTGCGACTTCGTCATATGGGAGGCATTGTTCACCGGGACAACCTCCCGCTCTGTCATGTGCCCCGCCTCCAGATCGATGTCATATACATGAATGCCAATGCTGCTTCCGTGTGTGTAGGTTCCCACATACGCAACATATTTTTTCTTTTTCTCCATAGCTGTCTCCATTCTGCCGCCGGTCCGGCGGACTTATTGTATCGCCCTGCGAAACGCGCTCCGAAAATGCAGCGCCGTCAGGCGGCTACTCTGCATCCATCAGAAATGAGGCCACTCCCACATCGTAACGGTTCACCATCGTCCCGAAGCATTCCACCTTCTCCGGCTCGATCTCGCCGTTCAGGACGCGCTCCATCCCCTCATGCAATGCCCGGATCTGAGAAGGCGCGATCGGGAAATGGCCGTGCGACGGATAGATGGTGTCGAAGCGGTCAGCCATCCTCTCCAGCTTCTCCAGGCTGTACTGGTACGCATGCGCTTCCCTCTGCGGCCCGAACATGAAGATCTCGCCGTCCTGCACCGGATCCCCGCTGATCAGGACCCTTCGCTTCCGGTCGAGCAGCGCGATGCTCCCCGGAGTATGCCCCGGGAGAGAGATGACCTCCAGCGGGCGTTCCCCGAGATCCAGAACGTCGCCCTCCCAGACCGGGGTGATCTGTCTGCGGCTGTCTTTTCCTTTATAATAATTGTAACACTCCGCCGGGTGCATATAGGCGGTCTCAAACTCCCCGTTGCTGCCGGTATGATCCATATCGGCATGGGTATTCAAAAGCCGGAGCGGCAGGCCGGTAAGCGTCTGCGCGATCTCACGCGCGTTGCGGACTTCCATGCCGCTGTCCACCAGAAGGGCCTCCCTGCTCCCGGTCAGAAGAAAGAAGCGGACCCCCGCCTCCTCGATTCTCCATGTCTGGTCGTCAATCTGTATAATTTTGTACTCCATCCTGTACTGCCTCCTGAATCATCCTTCCCGGGAAAATCTCAGAATCCTCACCGGGACATCACAATCCGGAGCATTCTGCGTCACGCTCCGGCTGCAATTACAGTAATTCTCCCACATTCTTCCGGCAGTGTCAATTCATTTCTGTACATTTCGTACAGACTATGGTATGCTGTTACAGTTCCCTCTTCTGTCCTGCGCCGGCAGCTGCCCGAAACGCACTTTTCAATCATAACAGAGGATTTCGCCATGAAATTGAACAAGACTCAGCATAAAATCTATGACATTGTGATGAGCATCCTGGCGCTTGCAGCCGTGCTGCTTGTCCTGACCGATCTGTCCCAGGGGCTGAACGGCTGGCAGCGGCGGCTGGACCAGGTCATTCTGCTCGTCTTTTTCATCGACTACGTTGTGCGTTTCGTGCTCGCGCCGAAAAAGACCGTCTTCATAAAATCCAACATCTGTGATCTGATCGCGATCATCCCATTCTACACAGTATTCCGGATGTTCAAGATCGCGGCGCTTGCCAGATTCGGCATATACGCCAAGCTGCCGAGGGCTTTTGCATTTTTATACCGCCCGCTTCGGAAAGCGCAGCGCTTTTTCAATACAAACGGATTTAAGTACGTGGTATTTATCACTACCATCATGATCGCTGTCGGCGGCATCCTGATCCATTTTGCGGAGGGAATGAGCTACAGCGACGGTATCTGGTGGGCCTTTGTCACAACCACCACGGTAGGTTACGGCGACATCTCTCCCACCACCTTCTACGGAAGGATCATTGCCATGGTTCTGATGCTTCTGGGCATCGGCCTGCTCGGCACGATCACCAGTACGCTGACCTCCTATTTCCTGAAAACCGGAAACAGCGGTGTGCGCAATGAGGCCCTGGAATCCATCAAGACACAGCTCGACCGCTTCGATGAGCTGAGCAGCCAGGACGTGGAAGACATCTGCAGCATCCTGAAGGCGCTCAAACGGAATGAGAAGACGCGCTCCTGACGCGCACCAGATCGCGGACCACTTCGCCGGCAAGGATCAGCCCCGCGACCGACGGAACGAACGCCGCCGAGCCGGGAACCGAACGCCGCCCGGAGAAAGTGCCCGCGCGGTTTCCGTCCTCCATGCCCTCCCGGTCTTCTGACGGATTTTCCGGATCCTCCGCCCGGGCATCCCGGCTCCGGGGCGCTCCCTTTATCGGCTCTTCCCGCGAGTAAACCACCTTCAGGTGCTGCACGCCCCTCTTTTTCAGCTCCCGGCGCATGACCTTCGCCAGCGGGCAGACCGAAGTTTCATAGATATCCGCCACCTCAAAGCGCGCCGGATCCAGCTTGTTCCCGGCGCCCATACTGCTGATGACCGGAACTCCCGCCCGCTGCGCCTCCATCACAAGCTGCAGCTTCGCCGTCACGGTGTCCACGGCATCCACCACATAAGAATATTTCGAAAAATCAAATGCATCCTTCGTCTCCGGCAGGTAAAAGCACCTGTGCGCCTCCACGGAGGCCTCCGGGCTGATCTCCAGAATCCGCTCCTTCATGACGTCGACCTTGTAGCGGCCGATCGTCCTGTGCGTCGCGATGATCTGGCGGTTCAGGTTGGACAGGCAGACGGTATCGCTGTCTACCAGGTCGATCGCCCCCACGCCGCTGCGCGCAAGAGCCTCCGCCGTATAGCCTCCCACCCCGCCGATCCCGAACACGGCGACCCGGGAGTCCCACAATATCTCCATGGCCTCATGCCCGAGCAGCAGTTCCGTTCTCTCAAACTGATCCGACATTCTCTTCTTCCTTTCTGCCTCAGGCCCGCGCGGCCTGTGTCCCGCGGCTCATCTCTTCCACGTACTGCTTTGTGTAGAGGCGGTAGTACGCCCCGCGCTTCGCCATCAGCTCCCGGTGCGTGCCGCGCTCAATGATCTTCCCATTGTCCACCATCAGGATCACATCGGCCTGCCGGATCGTCGACAGGCGGTGCGCGATCACAAATGAGGTGCGCCCCTTCAGCAGAAGGTTGGTCGCATCCTGGATCTTCTTCTCCGTCACGGTATCGATGGACGAGGTCGCCTCATCCAGCACAAAGATGCGCGGATCCGCAAGGATCGCCCTCGCAAAAGAAATCAGCTGCTTTTCCCCCGTGGAGAGCAGGTCGCCGCCCTCTCCCACCTGGCTGTCGTACCCGCTGCCCATGCGCTCCGGAATACTCTCCGCGGACACGGCCCTCATCGCCGCGCGCATTTCCTCCAGCGTCGCGTCCGGCTTCGCATAGCGCAGATTTTCCGCGATGCTGCCGGAAAACAGATGCGGTGTCTGGATCACGTAGCCGATGTTGCTGTGCAGCCAGAGCTGAGAACGGTCCCGGGCGTCCCTGCCGTCCACCAGGATCCTGCCTCCCGTCGGCTCAAAGAAACGGCACAACAGATTCACGAGCGTCGATTTACCCGCGCCGGTCTCTCCTACGATCGCCACGTTTGTCCCCTGCGGCACCTTCAGATTGAAATGTTCAAAGATCATTTCCTCTCCGTCCGGATAGTGGAAGCTCACGTCCTCGAACTCGATATCCCCGTACAGCGGCTCCCAGTTCTCCTTCTTCGGCGCAAACGCATCTCCGTAGCGCTCGATCACCTCCGGGCGGTCCGCCACCTCGGAGCTGGTCTCTGTCAGCTTTGTGTAGCGCTCGATATTCACCTGCACGGACACCAGATCAGAGAGCGCCCGGATGATCCACTGGATCGGGTCCATCATCCCCAGCGCGTAAGACATAAAGACCGACAGCGTGCCAATCTCCATCACCCCGTGCAGGGAGATCAGGCCGCCCTGCCACAGCACAAGCGCCAGCGCACAGGAGGCCGAGAAGGAGATCATGGACAGGAAAAGCGCGCGGAAATGCATCGTGCGTATGGATGTCGTCCGCATCTCCTCCGTCGTCTCTTCAAAATTTCTCTGCATTTTATCTTCAATGACCAGCGTCTTGATCGTCCTCGCCCCGGTGATCCCTTCATTGTAGTTCCCGGTGATCCGGCCATTGATCTCCCGGATGCGGCGGTTCAGCACGACAAGCTTCCGCTGAAAATAGTATGCGCCGACCGCAGTCACCGGAACCAGCAGCAGCACGAAGAGTGCCAGATGCCAGTTCATGATGAACATGGTCACCACGATCCCCGCGAGGTAGCTCAGGTTCCACACGCCGTCCATCAGGCCCCAGGCCACCCATGAGCCGATGCGGTCCGTATCGCTCATCACACGCGCGTGAATATATCCCACTGAATTCTGATTATAATAGGAAAAAGAAAGCGTCTGCAGATGGTCAAAGCTGGTCTGCTTCATATCGCGCCCCACGTACATCTCGATCTGGCAGGTCTGATACGTGGAGATCGTGTTGGCCGCGACCTCCAGGATGATCACTCCCACATAGGCCGCGACAAAGCGCCCGAGGCCCGCAAGCGTCCCCTGCGCGACAAACACGTCCAGCGCATAACTCTGGAACAGCGGCACGACGATATCCAGCACGCTCCCGAAAATGCCAAGGATCACCATGCTGACCATGATCGCAGTGTATGGCTTCAGAAACGGAACCAGCTTTTTCAGCCCGAACCACGGCAGCCGCACATACGCCTGCTGTTCACGTTCTTCATTCATGTGTCCCGCCTCCTTCCTGTGCCTGCCCGAACCGTCCGGACTCTGTATCCGGCCCGCTGCCTGCCATATTCCGACTCTCACTGCCCGCCGCATCCCAGCCCTGTACGGTCGTATTCCGGTTCTTGCTGCCCGCCGCATCCCGGCTCTGTACGGCCATATCCGCGTGTTCTTTGTCAGCCGGTTTTTCCTTCTGCGCAGCGGGCGCGGACACGCCTGCCTCCGCGCACGTCTCTTCCCCCTGCTCCGCATCCGGGCTCTGGATCTCGTAGATCTCGCGGTAGGGGCCGGGCTGTGCGAGCAGCTCGCGGTGCGTGCCTCTCTGCACGATGCTACCCCTGTCCAGAACAATAATCTGATCCGCATTCATCAGCGTCGAGATGCGGTGAGAGATAATGATAACCGTCGCCCGGCCCATGTACTGCTTCAGCGCACGGCGGATCTTCTCATCCGTCTCCGTATCGACCGCAGACAGAGAATCGTCAAACACCATGACCGGCGTGTCCTGCACCAGCATCCGTGCAATCGCGACGCGCTGCTTCTGTCCTCCGGACAGCGTCACACCGCGCTCGCCGACCATCGTCTGATATCCTTTTGCAAAACGCCCGATGCTCTCGTCAATGCAGGCCACCTGCGCCGCATGGCGGATCTCCTCCATCGTGCTTTCCCTGGCGATGGAAATATTTTCCTCCAGGGTGCGCGAAAACAGGTACGGCTCCTGCAGCACCATCCCGATGTGCGAGCGCAGCCAGAAGAGCGGGATATCCTTCACGGAGACTCCGCTGACCGTGATTTCTCCCTCCTGCAGCTCATAGAGCCGGTTCAGCAGATGCATCAGCGTGGACTTGCCGCTTCCCGTCCCGCCCAGGATCCCAAGCGTCGTCCCGCCCTTTATGGTCAGAGAGATATCGCGCAGGATCTTTTCATCCGCCGTATATCCAAAGCTCACATTCCGAAAGACAATATCCCCCGACATATCCGGGCACACGGAGGTCCGATCCGCAGCGCGCATTTCCTGCGTCCCTGTCTCAAGCCGCGCGGCACGCGTTTTCTCCGCATGCTGCCCTGCATCCGCGGCGCGCATTCCTTCCGCCCCCGCGGCGCGCGTTTTCTCCGCACGCTGCCCTGCATCCGCGACACGCATTCCTTTCGCCCGCGCGGCGCGCGTTTCCTCCGCACGCTGCCCTGCATCCGCAGCGCACATCTCCTGCGTCCCTGTCTCAGGCCGCGGCTTCACATCCTCCGTCCGCGAATTCAGTATGTACAGCAGACGGTCCAGCGATACCCCCGCCTTGCTCATCTCAGAAATCATCCTCCCCAGATGCCGCACCGGCCAGATCAGCCTGCGGTTGTAGGAGATAAACGCGATCAGCATCCCGGCCGTCAGGCTGCCCCGCACGCAGAGAACCGTGCCGATCGCCACCAGAAGCAGGAGCTGAAGTCCCATCACCATATCGCCGGCGGCCCAGAAGCCGGACAGCAGCTTGCAGAGGTTCATCCAGGCGTCTGTGTAAATATGGTTCTGGCGCTGAAAACGCTCCCGCTCATAATTCTCCCGCCCGAACGCACGCACCACGCGCACCCCGGTCAGATTCTCCTGCGTGATGGTGGAGAGGACGCCTTCGTTCTCGTCGCACTCCAGAAACAGATGTCCGATCCGGTGGTAGAAAAAATAAGAATAGCCGATGATGAGCGGAATGGACAGGAACACGACCAGTGACAATCTCAGGCTCATGGACAGCATGACCAGCACGCTGAACGCGATGAGCACCCCGATCCGCACCACCTGGACCAGCTGCTCCGACACAAAGTTCTGCACCATCGTCACGTCAGAGGTGCAGCGCTGAATGATGTCCCCGGTCTGGTTCTCCATATGCCACGCATAGGGCAGCCGCTCAATATGCGCGTACAAAAGATCCCGCGTGGTCTTCACCATCCGCTGCGTCCCCTTCGCATTCAGATATTCTGTCAGATACTGAAACAGCGCTGACAGCGCGGCCGTCACCAGCACGACAACCGCCGCCAGGTAAAGATGCCCGATAATAAATTCTCTCCCGCCTGCCTCGTCCAGAAAACAGCGCACAAATCCCGGCAGGCTCTCTGTCTGACTGCTCAGGCAGCCGTCCACCACGATGCGGATCACCTGCGGCGTCACCATGTCGAGCGCGGCGACCAGCGCGGAAGCCGCGATGCTGGACGCGAAAAATCTCCTGCTGCCCCGAAGGAACCGCAGGAGCATCGTAGTTCTTGTGTATGCGGGAACAGCGGACACTGTATTTTCCGACATAAAACACTCTCCTTATTTTTCTCTCAACAGTGTATTCACTTTGCGCACTATCTCGTCACTTTTATTTTGGGCCCAATCCCTCTTGCTTTCGGGATTTTCCGGTAGTTCTGCTGTGCAATTTTTCCCCACACCGTCTTTCTATGTCATGCAAACAGCAGGAGTTTTTACAGATCGCTCCTGTCACTGGAAATTTCTTCTCCACCGCCCATCTGTTCTTCCGACAGGGCCGCGTCTTCTCCTGCGCCATCATCCGGCGCTCCGGAAGCATTCTCTTCGCTGTCCGTCTGCCCTTCCGGCGGGGCCGCGTCTTCCCCTGCGCCCTCGCCCGGCGCTCCGGAAACACCCTCTCCGTCATCCGCCGCGCTGCCGGAACTGGAATCTGCGCCGCCGGAGTCTGAGTCCACACCGCCGGAGGCAGAATCCGCGCCGCCGGAGTCTGAATCCACACCGCCGGAGGCAGAATCCGCGCTGCCGGAGGCAGAATCCGCGCCGCCGGAGTCTGAGTCCACACCGGCGGAGTCCGAATCCGCTCCGCCGGAGTCTGAGTCCACACCGCCGGAGGCAGAATCCGTGCCGCCGGAGGCAGAATCCGCGCCGCCGGAGCCGGCATCCGCGCCGTCCCCGATCGACACCACCGTGCAGGCCGGCTCTCCGCTCACATATCCAAGCGTGATCTCATCCCCCTCTTCGTAGCGGATGATATCCATGAAGTCCACGACCGGCAGGTCAAATATCTCGTCGCTGCCCTCCAGCATGACATAGAAATGCGTATTTCCGTCAACCACCGCCTGCGCGATCCTGCTGATGCGCCCTGCCGCCGTCTCCGCGTCGCTTCCGGCCGGCGTCCTGCTGCTCTCGAGGCCCAGCATTTTCACATAGGTCTGCTCGCACTGCGGCACCGTATCTCCGATCGCCACATTCTGGTAGCGCTGGATATTGACCATCGCATACTTCTTCACCAGACCCGCATTGTCCTTCAGGGCGATAAAATAGGTCGGCTCGCCGGAGATATTCAGAAGTAGCGGGAAGGTCGCCCGGTAGCCCAGGTTCTGCACCTGGCCCTCTGCCGAATCCATCGCAGAGTATTCCTCCGCCCCGGCGACCTCATAATATTTCGTCTCCTTCGTGCGCTGGTTCATGAGCACAAACCCCACGTTGGAGCGGTCCCCGCTCACGGAGGTCACGCCCGTGTAAACCCATACGTCGTCGTTCTGCGCCAGATAATTATACCCGTCCGTCGTCACAAGGCAGCCCCTCTGCCCCAGAACGCTGTTGATGAAGCCGTTGATCAGCGTGCCGTGATAATCGTAGAGCCGGATCAGCAGATCCGCCGGGTACACACGGTCCACCCAGGTCGGGCAGTCCTCCACATCCATCGACTGGCACTCCCCGGTCACCGCATTGCAGAGTACCACCTTTCCGACCGTCTGTCCGCCGAACAGCCCGATCGTGAACTTCTTCACCGGGCAGATCCAGTACGGCGTCCCTTCCTCGTCGATCTCAAAGCTGAGCTGATCGAAGATATACGTCGGATAATGGAACCTCAGATGCCGGTAGATATTGCGGTTGAAATATTCGGACTCCGAATAGCGGATGCCCTCCGGGATCTTCACAAGCTCCGTATTCTGCGTGGCCATGTCGATGCTGATGTAGGCAGGAATCCCGTTTTTGCGGTTTGTAAACCACTTGATCGGGCTTGCATACACAAGCGGCGTCACGCGCACCGGGCGGCCCTGATAGTTGATCTGCGAGTACAGCGTGCTCACCTCAAACTGGGAGACCATGTCCACCATGCTGCCCATCTTCCGGTTGCCGAGAAGCTCCGCAGAATCCTTGTCGAGCAGCGGAATCTGGTTATAATTTACCTGATCGATATCCTCCGCAAAATTTCCGGTCTCCGGAACAAGAAGCTCCCGGTATTTGCCCGCATTCACGATCGGCGAGGACAGGACCGAGCCCGCCAGATACACCACAAATACCGCCGCAAGGACGAGCAGGATCAGCTTCGGGGCCCTTCTCGAGGCGATCTCATGCTTCAGATCCCGGATATCCTCATAGCTCTGAAGACGCAGCAGCCTCCGCCCGATGCTGAATACGAGCGCTATGACAAGCAGCGCCATCAGCACCATCCAAAAGCCGCTCGAATGAATGTTGATCGCCGGCAAAGTGACATAATAATATACGCCGAGCACCGCCAGAAACACCAGTGCAATCAGCAGTTTTATTTTTCCGCGTTTCATTCTCCTGCCTCCTGTCAGCCCCGTCGCCCCTGCAGAAGGGGCCGCGCCGCAGAGAAAGGCTGCGGACCGCTCTGCATCCGTCACACGGCGCCCGGGGAAATTCATTAAGATTATTTGTCAGTTTTCTTGAGTATACCATATTTTTTCACAAATTCAATCTGTATCAGAGTATTTTGTGGCGATGATCCCCGGACCGGGCGGGGCATCTTTCGCGTCCGGAAAATTAACAGCCGAATCTTTAAATATTATACTTGACCTTACGCAAACTTTGTATATACTGTTTGTCGAAAGGAGTGATTCTTGTATGACAAAGGATCTTACGACAGGCAGGCCAATGGGCGTGATCGTGCGTTTCGCGCTTCCTGTTCTTTTAGCTATGCTGTTTCAGCAGTTTTACAGTCTGGTGGATACATTGATCGTCGGCAGGATACTGGGACCGGAGGCGCTGGCGGCTGTGGGGTCTACGGGTTCACTGAACTTTATGGTGATCGGATTCTGCAGCGGCGTGTGTGCCGGTTTTGCGATCCCAATGGCTCAGTCCTTTGGCGCCAGAAATGAAGACAATCTGAAAACCTATATCGGGAACAGTCTCTGGCTGTGTATTTTCTTTTCTGTGGTTCTGTCGGTTGTCACAGGAGTTTTCTGCCGGCAGATCCTGCGTCTGATGAACACGCCTGACGATATTCTTGACCGTGCGTATTCCTATATTGTCATAATTTTCTGGGGGATTCCCGTGACCTACCTTTACAACATGCTCGCCTGCATGATCCGTTCGATCGGCGACAGCAGGACTCCGGTAATCTTCCTTGGCATCGCGTCAATGCTGAATATCGTTCTGGACATCTTCTTTATCACGGTTCTGGATATGGACGTGGCGGGAGCCGCCGCTGCTACGGTCCTTGCACAGGGCGTGTCGGGTCTGCTGTGCCTGTGGCATATAAAAAAGAAATTCGCCATCCTGCAGCCGCAAAGAGGCCATCTGCGGCCAAGGCCATGGTACATACGCAGGCTGTGCTCAATGGGAATTCCCATGGGACTCCAGTATTCCGTGACCGCGATCGGAAGCATTATGCTCCAGACGGCTGTAAATTCGCTTGGCACACTGTATGTGGCCGCCGTCGCAACAGGCGGCAAGACGGGCATGATGTTCTGCAGCGTCTTTGATTCGCTCGGAACGACAATCGCAACCTACAGCGGACAGAATATCGGCGCACGCAAAATGTCACGTGTGCGTCAGGGTGTGAATGACTGTATGCTGCTCGGCAGCGTATGGGCACTCCTGGTCCTTCTGCTTTACTTTTTCGCCGGACATCTTCTGGCCTCGCTTTTTGTCGCCCGTACCAACACGGAACTGATCTCGCTCATCCGGAAGTTTCTGCTGACAAACTCGGCCTTCTACATCCCGCTCGCAGGAGTCAACATCTACCGCTACTGCATTCAGGGGATCGGATACAGTCAGATGGCCATTTTTTCCGGCGCGATGGAACTCATCGGGAGAGCAATCGTCGCGCTTATCCTTGTTCCGATGTCCGGGTTTGCCGCAGTCTGCCTGGCCAATCCCATAGCATGGCTTGCCGCCGACCTGTTTCTGCTGCCGGCTTATTTCCACTACATGAAAAAGCTGACACATCTGGAGACAGCCGCAGCACATGCGTGAGCTGCTGTCCTCATCCAGCCGTATCAGAGTATTCTGTGGCGGCGATCGCCGGACCGGGCGGAGCGTCTTTCACATCCGTCTCTTGTGCCGTCACTGCTTTTATGATAAGATGATACCGGATCTGACCGATCCTGGCATCATTAATAAATCATACAAGGAGTATCTGTCATGCAGAAGCTGCGAAGAATCCTGGCGCTGCTCGGCGCCGTCCTGCTGGCCGGAATGTACGCCGCCACGCTTATTTTGGCCCTGAGCTCGAATCCAAATGCAAAAAACATGCTGATGGCAGCCATCGCCTGCACCGTGATCGTCCCCTGCCTGCTCTACGGCATGATGCTGGTCACCCGCGTGCTGGACAACCGCGGAAGCGCGGACAGGAAAGTATCGGAAGAAACATCCGGGAAAACATCTGAAAAAACACCGGGGAAAAGACAAAAATGATCAGAAATATCATCTTTGATATCGGAAATGTACTGGTTGGATATGACTGGCGGCAGTATCTGTCCGGCTTCGGCTTTGCGCCGGATAAAGAGGCCGTCATTGCGCGCGCTGTTTTCGGCAGCGCCGAATGGAATGAGCTGGACCGCGGGGTCGTCCCGATCCCGGAGCTGGAGGAACGCTTCGCCGCGAATGCCCCGCAGTACCGCGAGGACATCCTGCGCGTGTTCCGGGGATGCGGAAACTGTATTCTCCGGCGCAGTTACGCCATCCCATGGATCCTCGATCTGAAAGAGCGGGGATTTCATGTCTATTACCTGTCCAATTACTCAGAATATATGATCGACCGCACCCGTGCGGCGCTTGATTTTCTGCCCTTCACGGACGGCGGCCTGTTCTCCTGCGAGGTAAAGCAGATCAAGCCCGAACCTGCGATCTTTTACTCTCTGATGGAACGCTACCCGTCCATCCTGCCGGGGGAATCCGTCTTCTTCGACGACGTGGAAAAAAATGCCCGGGCCGCGAGCGCGCTCGGCTTCCACGGGATCGTCTTCCGGGACAGAGAGCAGGCAGAGGCCGAGCTGAAGAAACTTATTTCCTCCGCTTCCGCATAACATTGCCGCAACCCAACTGCTTCTCCCTTCCACACAAGAAAAGGCCGCGCAGGACGGCGCGAAACCGTCGCCGTCTGCAGCAGCCTCAGAAACAGGGTCAAACAATTCTTTCTATTTTCATTTACCGGTAAATGATGTCCTCTCTTCCGGGCCCGTTTGACACCATCGTGATCGGGAAGCCGATATGCTCTTCCACGAACTCGATGTATTTCCGGCAGTTCTCCGGCAGATCCTCATACCTGCGGATGCCGCGGATGTCGCACTTCCAGCCCGGCAGCTTCTCAAGCACCGGCTTTGCCTTCTCGAGCAGCGACGTCGTCGGGAAATCGGTCGTCACCTGTCCGTCGATCTCATAGCCCGTGCACACCGGGATCTCGTCGAGATAGCCGAGCACGTCCAGCACCGTAAACGCCACGTCTGTCGCGCCCTGCAGCCTGCAGCCGTATTTGGAGGCCACACAGTCAAACCAGCCCATCCTTCTCGGGCGGCCAGTCAGAGCGCCGTACTCGCCGCCGTCGCCGCCGCGCCTGCGCAGCTCATCCGCCTCGCTGCCGAAAATCTCGCTGACAAACGCGCCTGCCCCGACCGCGCTCGAATACGCCTTGCAGACCGTGATCACCTTCTGAATCTCATACGGAGGGATCCCTGCGCCCACAGCGCCATAGCCGGCCAGCGTCGAGGAAGACGTCACCATCGGATAGATCCCGTGATCCGGATCCTTCAGGGAGCCAAGCTGACCCTCGAGCAGGATGTTTTTGCCCTCCTTCAGCGCCTGATACAGGAATGCAGAGGTGTCGCAGACAAACGGCGCGATCATCCCGCGGTAGCCGTGCAGCTCCTCCAGCAGGCCGTCCGGCGTGAGCGCCGGCTTGTGATACAGGTATTCCAGCATCGGATTTTTGAGGTCGCAGATGCGCTGAACCTTTTCTCTCAGGAGCTCCTCATCGAAAAGCTCGCTCACCTGGAAACCGATCTTGGCAAATTTATCGGAATAAAACGGCGCGATGCCTGATTTGGTAGAGCCGAAGGACTTTCCGCCCAGGCGCTCCTCCTCGTACTGGTCGAACAGAACATGATACGACATCACGATCTGCGCGCGGTCGGATACCAGAATCTTCGGCATCGGCACCCCTCTGTCCACAATGCTTTTGACTTCATTGCAGAACACCGGGATGTTGAGCGCCACACCGTTTCCGATCACGCTCGTCGTATGGCCGTAAAACACGCCTGACGGAAGTGCATGCAGGGCAAATTTTCCGTAATTATTTACGATCGTGTGGCCCGCGTTCGCACCGCCCTGAAAGCGCACGATAATGTCCGCCTTCTCCGCAAGCATATCTGTGATCTTGCCTTTTCCCTCGTCGCCCCAATTGGCTCCTACTACTGCCTGTACCATACCTGATTCCTCCAAACTTATACGTTTATTTCTGCCTTCACGCCGAGAAGCTCCCGGTTCTGCTCCAGCACCGGTTCCACCTCTGTCTTTACAAAACGCTCCACCTGCTCCTTCGAGCAGCCGGTATAGCGTGACGGCTCCATTGACTTCTTAAGCTCCTCCAGAGACATTCCGAACGACGGATCCGCCGCGATCAGCTCCAGGAGGTTGTTTTCCCTGCCCTCTTCCTTGACACTGCGGCCCGCCTCCATCGAGAGGGTGCGGATCTTCTCGTGCAGCTCCTGACGGTCGCCGCCGGCCTTCACCGTATCCATCATAATGTTCTCCGTCGCCATGAAGGGAAGCTCCGCCATCAGCTGCTTCTCGATGACCTTCGGATAGACCTTCAGGTCGTCCGTCACATTGAGGCAGAGATCGAGTATCCCGTCTGTCGCCAGGAACCCCTCCGGGATGGAGAGGCGCTTGTTCGCAGAATCATCCAGCGTCCGCTCAAACCACTGGCAGGACGACGTGACCGCCGGATTCAGCGCGTCGCAGATCACATAGCGCGCCAGCGAGGCAATGCGCTCGCTCCGCATCGGATTGCGCTTATAGGCCATCGCGGACGACCCGATCTGCGTCTTCTCGAACGGCTCCTCCACCTGCTTCAGGTGCTGCAGAAGCCGGATATCGTTTGACATCTTGTGGGCGCTCGCCGCGATCCCCGCGAGGACATTGAGCACCCTCGTGTCGGTCTTCCGCGAATACGTCTGCCCCGACACCGGAACGCACGCGGCAAACCCCATCTTCTGCGCGATCATCGGATCGAGCCGGTCCACCTTCTGCCGGTCGCCGTCAAACAGCTCCAGAAAGCTGGCCTGCGTACCGGTCGTCCCCTTGGAGCCGAGCAGCTTCATCGTGGACAGCACGTAGTCCAGATCCTCCAGATCCATCAGAAATTCCTGCGTCCACAGCGTGGCACGCTTGCCCACCGTCGTCGGCTGCGCCGGCTGGAAGTGCGTGAAGGCCAGGGTCGGCAGATCCCTGTATTTCATGGCAAAATCCGCCAGCTGCGCGATCACATTGACCAGCTTTTTCTTCACAAGCTTCAGCGCCTCAGTCATCACGATAATGTCTGTATTGTCCCCCACGTAGCAGGAGGTCGCTCCCAGATGAATGATCGGCTTCGCCTTCGGGCACTGCACGCCGTACGCGTAGACATGCGACATCACGTCGTGGCGCACAAGCTTCTCGCGCTCCTTCGCTACGTCGTAATTGATATCGTCCTGAAACGCCTTCAGCTCCGCGATCTGTTCCTCCGTGATATCCAGCCCCAGCTCCCGCTCCGTCTCCGCAAGCGCGATCCACAGCCTTCTCCAGGTCCGGAACTTCATGTCCGGCGAAAAAATATACTGCATCTCCCGGCTCGCATAGCGCTCCGAGAGCGGACTTACGTATCGGTCGTTCATGGTATTTCCTCTCCTGTCCTGTTTCATGGTGTCTTGTTTATTTCGTCCCATTCCGTGCATCCTGCGCCGTCCGTTTTCCGTCCGCCTGCGCGGTTCACACCGTCCGGTCCGGTTCCCATTCCGCGCGGTTTCCCACAGGTCATTTACGCAAGCCCCAGGCGGCGGAACACCTCATTGTAGGCCTCCTCCACATTGCCGAGATCTCTTCTGAAGCGGTCCTTATCCAGCTTCTCGTGCGTCGTGGCGTCCCACAGGCGGCAGGTATCCGGCGACGTCTCGTCCGCCAGGATGATCTGTCCCTTATAGCGGCCGAACTCAATCTTAAAATCTACCAGCTCGATGTTTGCCTGGAGGAAATATTTCTTCAGAACCTCGTTTACCTTAAACGCGTACTTCGTGATCGTCTCGATCTCTTCCCTCGTCGCAAGGCCGAGCGCGATCGCAAAATAATCGTTGATCAGCGGATCGCCGAGATCGTCATTCTTGTAGCTGAACTCCAGGGTCGGCTCCTTAAACGGCGTGCCCTCCGGCACCCCGAGGCGCTTGGAAAAACTTCCGGCCGCGATGTTGCGCACGATCACTTCGAGCGGAACGATCTCCACCTTCTTCACCGCGGTCTCCCTGTCGCTGAGTTCCTCCACATAGTGCGTCGGAACGCCTTCCTTTTCCAGGATCTGGAACACATGGTTCGTCATACGGTTGTTGATCACGCCCTTGCCGGCGATCGTGCCCTTCTTCAGGCCGTTGAACGCCGTGGCGTCATCCTTGTAATCCACAATGAGTACATCTTCCACATCTGTACTGTAAACTTTCTTTGCCTTTCCCTCGTAGAGCAGCTCTCTCTTCTCCATAACAGCCTCCTCTTTCGCTTTCACGTGTATGGTTGCCATTCACAAAATCTGATCACAGGCCGGTTCTTCCGCCCCTTACTGCGCCTGCGCTTTCTGACCTGCATACTCAGAAAATCATTCCGCGCGATCGATCCGGTTATCTGTGAAACGCTATACCGGATCTGCAGGGCTTCATACCGCCGCGCACATGCAAGTATATCTTATCACGGAAAATAATGCAAGAAAAAAACATGTGATCTTCCCATATCTGTCAGATGTGAACCGCCGTGCAGTACCGCTCCTTCAGCTCGCCGATCACCTCCGCCGGATCCCGCGCCCGCATGCGCGCGAGCTCCTCCTGGAATGCCGGCTGCTCGCAGACCTTCGCATTGTACTCCTGGATCTTCTGCGCCAGATAGGGGTCCACGCCCAGCTGCTTAAGGCGCTCCTGATACTCCTTCTCGTCCAGAAACAGGGGGAGCGTGCTGACATACTTGCGCAGCGTCTCCTTCGTCCGCATCAGCTCGTAGGACTCGTAAAAACACCCGGCCGCCTGCTCAAACTGAAACAGCCCCGCATATGCGGCGCCGAGATTGTTCAGCACAGCCGCATAGAACTGGGCGCCGAGCTTGCCCGGATTGCGGCGCTTCAGAATGTGACGGTACTCTCCGACTGCGCGTGCAAACATTTTCTCCTTCACGAGATAGTCCCCGCGCAGCTTCTGCTTCATATCGTCCGACTGTACCTCCAGCTTCGACAGCTGCTCCTGAAATTCACGCATCTGGGCGTGGGTCAGATAGCCCGCCTCCCGGAAGATCGGCAGCACAAAAAACGCGGCACCGTCCTGCTTCTCCAGCTGCTCATACAGCTGGCGGTACAGTCTGGACAGCCCGAGCTCATCCCGCAGCCAGTCACACAGCTTTTCATTGATGATGCTCTCATCAATCAGATAAATATTGTGGTACAGATAAAAGCACAGCTCTTCCAGCGAGTAGATCGCCGTTCTGATGTTCTCAATATAATAAGGGTTTTCCGCCTGCTTCAGCAGGCACAGATCGTAGCTCATAGAATCCTCCGTTTTTAAGCAGGACGGGCCGGCCTTCCCCGGCCGCCGCGCCGCTGTTCAGAAAAGGATCTCCCGCTTCCAGACCTGCCCGGACGAGCGGTACAGCCCGCCGAACCCGAGGTCCTCCACCTCCAGGCGGCACCTGGCCGCGGAAGAAAAGTAAACCGTCATGCGCACTCTGGCGGCGCGGTCCGGCCTGCGCGGCATTCCCGGAAGCCGCATCGTGTGCACGACGCTCTCCCCCGGCGTCATCGGCTGGGAAATCACCCGGATCTCGCGCTCCCCGTTCAGGATAAATTCACAGACGTGATGCGCCTCATACCAGTTGATCCCGGCGCTCACCAGCGGGTAGTAAGTCTCTTTCCCGCGCACACACATCTCCATGCCGAGGTTCCGCTCGATCATGTCGCTGCCGCCAAAAATAATCCCATGGTCCGCGATCAGCCCGACCCGCTCCATGGCCGCGCAGCATGCGCCCCTGGAGTACAGATTCCTCCCCTGAAACGCGTGCCGCTTGTAGCACAGGAACTGAATCGAGCGCTCCGCCCAGCTCTTATTGAAGTAATCTCCCATGAGATAGCTGGCAGAAACCGTCCTGCGCTCAAATACCTTCTTCAGGAGTTCAAAGAACAGCCTGTCCTTCTCTTTTTTCCACTCCTGCTCACCGCGCCCGGCGCGCGCCTTCTCATCCATCGGCTGCTGCGCGACCCTGTCCACTCTGGCAATCGCCGGCCTCGTGCTGCGGTCGATATGAAGCACGTACCCGACGATCGACTCTTCCTCATACGTCAGAAGCGCGACGTCCTGATTCCAGAGCTCCTTCTTCTGATTGACCGCATAATAATAGAAGGAAGAAAGGTAATCCTGCAGGTAGATCTGCTTGCGGTCCAGGCCGTTTTTCTCAAGCGCCTCCACGATCACGCTGCTCCACTGGTCATTCAGGTCGCGCACCGTCACCATCATATACAGCTTCGTCCCCTGTGTCAGCAGCTTCAGCTTCGACAGGCAGAGCTGAAAATATATTGCCAGAAGCTCCGCCGGCTCATAGCTGCGCCCGCCGCAGGAGATGCTTTTTCCCTCCGCGATCCGGTCATACAGGTTCGAAACACCGTCTCTGCCCCCGGACGAAGACGCATCCCCGTCCCAGAGCTGCCAGGATCCGCTGCCGTCAGAGCACAGCCCCATCGGGAGCAGCGCCTGCTCCTGGTCCTCCGACGCCCCCAGCGTCACAGGCTCCCTCACGGACTGATGATAGTACGTGATCTGGGCATACTGCCTGTTCAGCTCCATTCCCAGCACCAGTTCATTTGTCGCCAGTATCATTATTCTATTCACCCATTTCTTATGATGTTAAGGTTATATGATGCCATACGGATTGTTCCGTGCTTCGCACTTCCACAAGTCTCCGCTCCGCTCCGGTCGGCGCTAAACGAATGTCCACTGGACATTCAGCGCCCTGCCCAACATTCGGAATCCGTGGGGCCCCTGCCCCACTTCTTCCTCATATTTGGGCGGGTCACTAAGTCATAAAACCACTCCTGCGCAAGCGCATCGTGGTTTATGACTTCTGACCCTGGCATCTTCTTATATCAGTGTAAACAGTTCTCCCGCCAGGTATTCCAGCATGAGGCAGTTCTCCAGCTCCTCGTTCTGCGTCTTCACGTCGCCGCTTTTCTGCGCCCGCGAGATGCGGTTCAGCACTTCATACTTGGAAACCCGCTTCTGCGGGCCGGACGGGGCGTGCAGCACCCAGAGATCCGTCTTCCGGACGGAGCCGTCCAGCTCTTCCTCCAGATAGCACTCCAGCTCGTCCCCGTCAAACAGCGTAAACTCACGCACAAATATACCCTCGAAATAATTCTTCATCGCCTCGCAGCGGTATTCCTCCCCGCTGCCGCGCATCCGGTAGAAAATATTTACCCGGCTTGCGGGATTGCAGGCGTATTCGGCGAACACCCTTCCTTCCATCTGGTACGGTGCGAGCAGTTCCTCGTCAAACCGCCTCCAGAAATCGAAGCGCATTCCTTTCGCCGCAAATTCCTCCAGCATCTCTTCCACAAGCTTCCTCTGTTCCGGCTTCAGCTGCGCGCTCCTTGAATAGTACTGCAGAAGCGCCAGCCGGCAGACCTCTTCCTGCTCTTCCAGCCGCTCCCTGCGCATCAGGTGCCGGTACTCCCGCTCGATGTAGCGGAACACCGGATCCGCGACCGGGATCCCCTTCACAAAATACTCGTAGGCCCTGAGGTTTACGTAGGCGCGGCAGAGCCTTTTCCGGCCCATTTTTTTCCAGTAGGACTCAAACACGGGCTCCGAGCCCTGCGTCCCGCTCTGCGTAAACAGCAGCATCATGATGATCTTCTCTTCCAGAAGCATCGTGTCCAGATCGAAACGGACCGCCGCGCGCCACAGCTCTTCCATCTCCGAGACAGGCCCTTCGTAGTAGAGAAGCAGATATCTCAGCAGCTTGTCGTCATATTTGTCATTGGCAAAGCAGGAATGGCACATGGAGACAAGCAGGGAGTTCTCTTCAAATTCGAGCTCAAGCACCATCCGGCTGCAGATGCGCACGAGCTGCAGCAGCGCGATCCCCTCTGTCCCATAAGCGTCGAGAAGCGCAAACGCGTCCGAGCACTTTCCTTCCTCCGCAAGAAGCGTGATCAGGGCCGCCTTGTCCACCTTCACGTACTCCAGATAGGGAATCCCCTCGAGGAAATCCGGCAGAGAATCGTCCCGCAGATGGTTTACATAATATTCCATCACTTCCCTGCGCAGTTCGTCCCGGTATGCATTCGAGAAGACCCGGGACTCGCACGCCGCCCGGAAATAGGGCAGCGTCTCCGGCTGAACCGGGCCGGCCTGTGCGCACTGCACGCAGATATAGAGAAGCATCCCCGGAAAATCCGAGGCCTTCTGCGCGCACCACGAGAGCATCTCTTCATTTTCAAGCAGCTTCCGGATCTGGCAGAAGCCCGACGCCAGATAGCGCCGCCCCTGCGCGTCCTCCACGACAACCGCACTGTTCGGATCATAAACCGGCACCAGCGCGCGCCCGTCCGCAAACAGGGCCGTCTGTTCGCTCTTCTGCAGCGCCGAGTGCACGACGACCTGCCGCATCCCCGGCAGATCGCATGTCACCTCGCACGTAAACAGGATCCGGGCAAGCTTCTCCGCCGCGCTCTTTGTCAGGGCGGCGCGCTTCAGAAACATCTGGTAGAGCACCGCGAGGTCGTCCGAGATGCGCCCTGCCTCCAGCTGGTCCAGCGTGAACTTCTCCATGGCGCTGCGGTAATTCCGGAACGTCTGCCCGTCGTTTTCCCGGTTTTCCACGATGCGCCGGTAGATCGCCGCGCGCTTCCGGTAATCCAGGGAATTGTCGTACGCAAAATACATCCGGATCACCTGCGGCATTGCCTGCAGGTCCGGTTCCGCCATTGATTCCATATAGTATTCATACAGACCTGTGATGCGCAGGCCGCTCTCAACGCCCTTCTCATACCAGGGGAAGTATGCATTGTCCCTGCAGTCCCCCTTGATCAGAAGCAGGCAGATCGTCTTCAGAAGATCCTGCGACGGATACATCTGGTACCCGCTCACCAGCACTTCATACAGCCTTCTGTCAAATACGGGCTGATGCTGCGCCAGATTCGCAGTCTGTCTCAGCAGCTCGGCCGTCAGGACGCCCTCTTCCTTCGCAAAGCGCAGAAGCTGCAGCTCATACGCCCCGATATGGCGCATCAGGAAGGGATCCTTTTTCAGGATCTGCCAGGCCTCGAGATACATGATCCGGCTGCGGCAGCCCGCGCGGAACTGCTCCGCGATCGCTTCGTACTTGGCGCTGTCGTTATCCAGATATTCCTCACGCAGATAGAGCAGGATCCAGAGCAGCTTCCAGTTTGTCCTGTCGCGGCTGAACATCCTGCCGATCTCTTCCTCCACGCGGTCCACATAGGAGGCCTCCTGGTAGAAGAAGGTCGACATATACAGGTAAAACCCGTACCGCTCCGGCGTATCCAGGCGCCGCCTCTGTCCCTCCAGGGCCTCCAGCAGCTTATAAGCCCGCTGCTTTTTGCCGTCGGCAAAATAGAGCTGTACCAGGAAGAGGTCCGCGTACGGATCCGTCCCCCCGGCCCGCCTGTAGCTGTTGATCACGCTCACCGAGCGCTCAACCCACGTTGTCAGGTCGATCTTTTTCAGCCGGAACCGCACATACAGGGATTCCAGCTCCTTCATCATGATCTTGCGTATATGGCTGCCGCGCCCGGCCTGCGCCTGCCCGGCCCTGCGCGCCGTCACTTCGATCTCAATCGTCCGGCCCCCCGCCGTGAGGGAGAGCCGCGCATAATTCTTTCCGGCATGCATCAGATTTGTATCCAGCACCAGATACAGGTCGTACGAGCTCCCGGCAAAATCCTCCGTCGTGATCGTCTTCCTCTCCGGGCGCAGGAACCTGGCGTCCGAAGCCACGGCGATCTCCTGGTATCCCCAGGTATTTTTTGTCAGCCGGATGGCCTCGCGGACCGGGCCCGACAGCCCGTCCCAGCTGTACGAATCCTGCTCCGCGGAGATCTCAACCGGATCCTTGCAGCCCATGCCGGCCAGAAATTCCTCCAGCTGCATCATATTCTCCGGCTGGAGCCTGAGGCAGTCGCACAGGGCCGCCGCTTCCGGCTCCTTTTCCGCCAGCCTGTCCCGGAACTCCTGCGACAGGAAAACACGGTGTGCCCTCTGAAAATCCTGCCTGGCCAGATCGGCGAGCTGCGCAGAATTTTCCGCCGCGGCGCGGCCGATGCCCGGCTGTCCGAACGTCACTGTTATCTCATACGGAAGGGTGTACTCCCCCAGATCGGTGCAGACTGTGACCACACCCTTTTCCTGCGCGCCCTCTTCGAAGCCGCTGCAGTCGATCTGGTACTGGATGACATTCTCGCTGCCCTGAAATTCAACCGGGTCGCACAGCACCCGCGGATTCGAGGTATAGAGAAAGCCCCGGACCTTACGGCCGTCTGCCGCCGAAATGCGGAAGCTCCCGCGCACAGCCGCGCCCGGCGACGCGCTGACCGAGATCTCTGCCGGCTCCATCACAAGCTTCATCGGCTCATATTCAAAAATTCCATTCAGTAATTGTTCTATTCTCTTCTTCAAGTCATCACCGTCCTGTATACGGTCATTATAAAGTCCTGCTGCAAATCCCAGTCCTGCTGCAGATTCCAGTTCAGTATAACACCGACCTCCCTTTTTGCGCAACCTTTCTTCCGAAGAAGTTTGTCAAGGCCCAAAACTTTTTTAATTTGTGCCGGCGGCGAATAGCACGGATTCAAATTGTGAAAAATGACTGTAGAATCAGTTGTCACTTCAGGAGGATGATCACATGGCACTTAATAAAGTAGAGATATGCGGAGTCAACACCGCCAGGCTCCCGATTCTGACCGGTGAAGAAAAAGAGTTCCTGTTCGAGCGGATCAGGGCGGGCGACGAAAACGCGCGGGAGCTGTACATCAAGGGAAACTTAAGACTGGTCCTCAGCGTTATCAAGCGCTTCTCCGGCAGCAACGAGAACGTGGACGACCTGTTCCAGATCGGGTGCATCGGCCTCATGAAAGCCATCGACAACTTCGACACCAGCCTGCAGGTCAAATTTTCCACCTACGCCGTGCCGATGATCATCGGCGAGATCCGCCGCTACCTGCGGGACAACAACGCGATCCGGGTCAGCCGTTCCCTGCGGGACACCGCCTACAAGGCGATCTACGCAAAAGAAACCTACACCAGGAAGCACCTGAAGGAGCCCACGATCAATGAAATCGCAGAGGAGATCGGCGTTTCCCGGGAAGAGATCGTCTACGCGATGGACGCGATCCAGAGCCCGGTCAGCCTCTACGACCCGGTGTATACGGAGGGCGGCGACGCGCTGTACGTCATGGACCAGATCAGCGACAAAAAGAATAAGGAGGAAAACTGGGTCGAGGTCATCTCGCTGAAGGAAGCCATGAAGCGCCTCGGCGACAGGGAAAAGCATATCATCGAGCTGCGCTTCTACGAGGGCAAGACGCAGATGGAGGTCGCCTCCGAGATCGGCATCTCCCAGGCGCAGGTGAGCCGCCTCGAGAAGAACGCGCTCAAAAATATGCGCAGCTACCTGAAGGCGTGAGACAGCCCGGAACAGACGCAATTTCCAGCTTTCTCTTCAAATCGAACAGGGCGGATTTTCTCCGCCCTCTCACACTGCCGCTAAATAGTATCTCTATTTTGTATTTCAGTCTTTAATTCCGTGTATATATCCATTGCCTCTATGATATTGGTTCTGGTCCCGACAGACGATCCTGCATAACGGGTTGTCGCTTCCCAGTCGGTAATCAGACTGCTCATTTCCACTAATTTTTCCGGAACAGGAAAATCGGTTTTACTGTCGACCAGATATATGAGCATGGAAATGTTGTGTGTTTTATAGCCTTTATCGGATTCTGTCATCCCTGCTTCCGTTTGAAGGATATGCTTTAATGCTTTTTCAATAGCCTGCTGGACATGGTAAGCAGCCGCCCCAAGCATAAGCTCATCATTTGTTGGATTTCCTTCCGGCGAAACAGCGTATTTCGCAAGTTTGATGTCAACCTCAGCATTATCCAGCAGCATATACCGTTACCCCCTTTTTATCGACTTCATTTTTTATTTTTCCATTCAAGCGCCGATAAATCAGTATATCGCAGTTGGCGTCACATGTTCTGCAAAGATCAACATGCAGATTATACAAGTCACGCCCTATATCCGGACAGTCAACATCTGCGCAGACATCAATATCGCTTTCTTCTGTGCACTGGTCAGTGACACTGCTTCCAAAAATAATCAGCCGTTTGACAAACGGATATTTTTTTGCAATGTTTATCATCTCGATTACAGAATCCAGTTTTAATTTATTTATTCTCGTAACATCTATTCTTTCACTCATAGATTTCTCCCATACCGCAGGGCCCCTGCACAGGATCACGCCTGAAATTCTTTGTCATTATCCGGTTTTACAAACGTATTATAACACAATTTATATATGAGCACAAATTCTTTTGTATTTTGGGTCCGTTTATCCTGTACGGCTCATTTATCTTCAGAACCATTTTGACAACCTCAATTATTACATTTCTTCTGCGCTGTGAAGCATCTTCTGTACAGCAGAAAATTCCGGCAGCAGAAACGGGCCGGATAAGAGTACAGGTATCTCATCCTGACATCTTATCCGGCCCGCCATCCTGCGAACGCCTGTCCATGCGGCGTCCGGAATCGCTAAATTTAATGACATTGGGTCTGAACCAATGTCATTAAGTTAACGATGAACGTCCTGGAATGGTTAGATTCTTTTTATGGGGTCTAACCATTTTTTATGTTTTTTTTAAAAAGGGGGTTGACAAATCCCCTGTAATGTGCGGCCGCTCTCGCTACCGATTGGTTTTAAGAGGCAGCGAGAGCGGCCCCTGGATTAGGACATATCAACATTCTTTATCCAGGGAGGTACATGCCATATGCCGCACGACAAAATCAAAAATATCTTTTTATCTGCTGTGGATTCCGTTACTGCAGATCCGGAGCAGTTTGCTGTCAACCCCGCAAAGGATTTCAGCAGGCAGCGGAAAATCACGCCGGACGCCCTTATTTCTTTCCTTGTCTCTAAAGGTTCTTCTTCTGCCAGGGTAGAGATGCTCGACTTCTGGGGCCTGGACCAGAAAATGCCTTCCCTTCCCGCACTGAACCAACAGCGCGCGAAACTCAAACCCGAAGCCCTGGAAGCCGTCCTTACGAGGTTCAACGATTCCATCAGCAGGCAGGTGGGATTCCGCTTCTCAGATGGCGGATACCGCTATCTGGCCGTCGACGGCTCCACGACCACTTTTTTCAGCAGCCTGAAACTGGCTCCCCCGGAGTATTTCTGTTCCCCCGGACATTCCGCCAACGGTGTCTACAGCATACATATAAATGCCTTTTTTGACCTTGATACACACATCTATACGGACGCCATCCTCCAGCCTGTACATGAAAAAAACGAATTTGGCGCATTCTGCGGCATCGTGGACCGGCACGGGACGCTCCCCGGCAGAAAGAATGTCTACATTGGCGACAGGGGCTACTGTTCCTACAACAACATGGCACATGTGGTCGAACAGGGACAGTATTTCCTCTTCCGCACAAAGGATATCCATTCCAAAGGCCTGGTCGGTAAGTTCGAATTCCCGGAAACGGAATCCTTTGATATTGACGTGACGGTCACCCTGACGCGGAGCCATTCCAGGAAGATCCCTGTCCTTCCGGGAACCTACAGGCGTTTCATTGACCAGGCATCCGCATTTGATTTTATCGAATACGGTTCCCTTGACACATATATGCTTACCTTCCGTATCGCCAGGTTCCCCATCAGCGATGATTCCTACGAATGTATCGTAACGAATCTTCCGGGAGACGATTTCCCTCCCGAAAAGCTCAAGGCCCTCTACTGCAGGAGATGGACGATCGAGTCCTCGTTCCGCAAGCTGAAATATACGATCGGCCTGAGCAATTACCATTCTTATAAACCCGAGTATGTCAAACAGGAAATATGGGCAAACCTTATCGCGTATAACATACCGCAGCCATTGGCTGCAATCAAATTAAAAAAGAATCATCCTGTTCGTAGATGCACGTGCTATAATGCACA
>CANRBX010000039.1 GCA_947628955.1 uncultured Lachnospiraceae bacterium
GTCTGTCCCGTGCCGCAGATGTAGAGGATGGCCAGTCCGATCAGGGAGAGCACCAGCGCGATACGCAGCGTGTTCACACGGCCGATGCGGTCAGAGACGTAGCCGGCGCAGACTCTGCCCGCCGCGTTGAAGAGCGCGAGCATGGAGACCATGACGGCTGCGGAGGCCGGGGTCAGCCCGATGTTCGCCTGCGCGATGTTGGAGGTCTGGGAGATGCACATCATGCCGCTGAACGCGCCGCAGGTCATCATCGTGATCATCACGTAGAAGACCGGGCTCGCGAGCATCTGCTTCCAGTTCTTGTCCTCGACGGTCACAGCCTTTGCGGTGGTGACAGCCGGTTTCCAGCCGTCCGGTGCAAAGCCGTCCGGGCATTTCTCGATAAAGAAGGAGGCGACGGCGATCACCACGATGAAGACCACGCCGATGATCTTGAATGCGGATGAGACGCCGACTGCGTCGATGAGCCGGTTGGCGATCGGGGGTACGAGCACGGAGCTGACCCCGTAGGAGGCCGTGGCGATGCCGCCGATCAGGCCCTTTTTGTCCGGGAAAAATTTGACGGTATTGGTGATCGTGCAGCCGTAAGCCGCGCCCATGCCGAGGCCGGTGAACAGGCCGTATCCGACGATTAGAACCGGCAGCCCGGTCGCAAAGCCGGAGATGACCATGCCTGCGCCGAACATGACGCCGCCGATGAGGATGACCATCCGCGTGCCGAGCAGCTCATTGAGCCTGCCGCCGCTGATCATGGTGACAGGTCCGACGGAGTTGGCCACGGTAAAGACGATGGCGAGACTGGCCGCGGTCATGGTGACGCCGCGCAGCGAGCCGATGTACTCAGCCATCGGGGCCGCAAATACGCTCCACGCGTACAGAGAGCCGATACAGAGATTGATGAGGCAGCTGGAGATGAGGACCAGCCATCTTTTTTTTGTGAGATTCATGAGAGACTCCTTTCCGTTTGCATCGTGTTCGGTTCCGGCCCAAAGCCGCGGCAGTCGGTGCACATCGCCCGCCGGGGCCGGATCCAGATTTACCCTAAGTATAGCATGGCCGCGCCTTCTGTGACACACGAAAACCGACTTGAAAGCCGATGTTTTTCGACCTGAAAACCCTGCGCGCGCGGGAAAATGCGCCGCTGTGGGCAAAACAAAAGGTATGAAAATTGCCTTTGCGGGCTCCAGCGGGCTTCTGCCGGGTGAAAGGGGCTTGCAGGGAGGAAAAATGCGCAGTAGAATAAAAGAATCGGACAGGACATTATTTCATACAACCAGGAGGGCTGCATCATGCTTACGAAAGAGAAAACTTCGGCGAAAGATATGACGACAGGGAATATTATTCTTCTGCTGATCCAGTTTTCGGTGCCGCTGATCATCGGCAACCTGTTCCAGATGATGTACAATACCGTGGACTCCCTGGTGGTCGGCAATTTTGTTGGAAAGGAAGCGCTGGCGGCGGTCGGCTCCACGACCATGATCGTCAATATGCTGGTGTTCTTCTTCAACGGAGTGTCGATCGGAGCCGGCGTGGTGATCAGCCGCTACTACGGGGCCAGGCAGTATGACAGTCTGCATGCGGCGGTGGAGACCACGATCTTCGTGACGCTGGTGTGCGGAGTCCTGTTTACCGTGATCGGTATCTGGATGGTGCATCCGATGCTGCTCTTCATGTCCACACCGGAGGACGTCATGGACGCGGCGACCGTTTATCTGAAGATCTATTTTGCGGGGATGCTGGGGCTTCTGGTCTACAACATGGGAAGCGGGATCCTGCGGGCGGTGGGAGACACGCGGCGGCCGCTTCTGTTTCTGATCTTCACGAGCGTTGTGAACGCCGTGCTGGACCTCCTGTTTGTGATCGTGTTCCACGCAGGGATCGCGGGAGTGGCCTATGCGACGATCATCGCGCAGTTCCTCTCGGCAGTCATGATCCTGGTCCTCCTGACGAGGACGAAGGAGGTGTACCGACTGTCCTGGAAGGATTTAAGGTGCAGCTGGACAATCCTGAAGCAGATCTTTGTGATCGGGCTGCCGGCGGGCGTGCAGTCGGTGATCACGGCGTTCTCCAATGTATTTGTGCAGTCCTATATCAACAGCTTCGGTTCCGCGTGCATGGCGGGCTGGAGCTGCTATAACAAGCTGGATACCTTCATCATGCTGCCGATGCAGAGCATCGCCCAGGCAGGGACGACCTTTGTGGGGCAGAACATCGGCGCGGGGAAGACGGACCGCGTGAACAAGGGAACCGTGCAGTCGGTGGGGCTTGCCGTGGGGATCACGGCGGTGATCGCGGCGTGCCTGTTCTTCTTTGCCGCTCCGGCTACCGGGATCTTTACCGACGATGCGGAGGTCATCCGCTACGGCGCGATGTTTCTGCAGCTGAATGTGTTCTTCATGCTGTTCAACTGCGTCAACCACACGCTGGCGGGGGCTCTGCGCGGACGGGGCGATTCCACCGGGCCGATGGTGATCATGCTGCTGAACTTTGTGGCGGTGCGGCAGGCGTACCTGTTCATCGTGACACACTTTGTCAGCAATACGGAATGGCTGGTGGGCATCAGCTATCCGGTCGGCTGGACCGCCTGCTGCATCATGGAGGTGGCCTATTTCTATCTGCGGTGGGGAAGAAAAGCGGAACGATGAATGTATTTATCTAAGATGATTTATTCTTCCTCACATACTGGGAGGGCGTCATTCTGAAGTATTTTTTGAATACTGTGGAGAAATAAGGATAATTGTTATATCCGGTCTGGCAGGCCACTTCGACGGCCGGCCGGTCGGTGGTGAGAAGAAGGGTGGAGGCGAGCTCCATCCTTTCTTTTACGATCCACTGGCTGATGCTGCAGCCCTTTTCCTTTTTGAAAATGCGGTTCAGATAGATGGGGTTCAGGTAGACGCTGCCCGCCACGTCCGCCGCGCTCAGTTCGCAGTCGCTGATATGGCCGCGGATTACCTGGAGCGCGCAGAGCGTCTGAAGGAAACTGTCCGACAAATGGGCCTTCATGACTATTTGTCCCCTGGCTCATCAAATGAATCTGTCCAAAGGAACGGAAAATGTGCTATCATTAAAAGAAAATGAAATTCTGACGGCAGGAAAGGAGATCGCATGGACTACAGGAAAAGCGTGGAGAAGTGGGATGTATTTGAAGTCTCTCTGACGGGCATCGCGGAGGGAAATCCCTTCACGGAGCGAAGTATCAGCGGAACGTTTTCCGGGGCGCAGGAGTGTGTGCGGGTGAACGGGTTTTATGACGGCGGCGGGATCTACAAGGTGAGGTTCATGCCGTCTTTTGAGGGGGAATATACGTTTCGGATCGAGGGCACGTACGGAGGCGGCGTGCAGGAGGGAGGCTTTGCGGTGACGGCCCCATCCGCGGGAAATCACGGCCCGGTGCGTGTCGCTAATACCTACCATTTTGTGTACGAGGACGGTACGCCGTATTATCCGATCGGCACGACATGCTACGTCTGGGATCTGCAGTCGGACGAGCGCATCGCCGAGACGCTGGAGACGCTGAAGAACAGCGCGTTCAACAAGATCCGCTTCTGCGTGTTCCCGAAGCATTATGACTATAACCTCGGGGAGCCCAGATCCTACCCGTATGAGGGAACGCCGATGGACTCCGGTGTTCTGACAAGGGAAAATTTCCTCGAGTATACCTTTAAGAGCGAGGGGAACCACTTCGATTATACCAGATTCAACCCGGCGCATTTCCGCCATGTGGAGTGGTGCATTGAGCGGCTGCGGGAGCTCGGGATTGAGGCGGATATCATCATGATGCACCCGTATGACCGCTGGGGCTTCTGCACCATGACGAAGGAACAGGATGACCTGTACTGGAACTATGCCGTGGCGCGGTTTGCCGCTTACCGCAATGTCTGGTGGTCGCTGGCGAATGAGTATGATCTGTTCCCGACGAAGACAGAGGAGGACTGGGAGCACTTTGCGTCGATTCTCTGTGCAAAGGATCCGTACCGCCATCTGCGCTCGATCCACAACTGCAGGCATTTCTACGATTACAGCCGCCCGTGGGTCACGCACTGCAGCATCCAGCGGCAGGATATCTACAAGAGCGCCGAGTTTGTGAATGAGTGGCGTGAGAGATACCATAAGCCTGTGGTGCTGGATGAGATTGCGTACGAGGGGAATATCCAGCATGGCTGGGGGAACATCACCGGGGAAGAGCTGACGCGCAGATTCTGGGAGGCGGCCTGCCGGGGCGGCTATCCGGGGCACGGGGAGACCTTCCTGCACCCGGAGGATGTGCTCTGGTGGTCCCATGGAGGAAAGCTGCACGGCGAGAGCTGGAAGCGCTTCGGTCTCCTGCTGAAGGTGCTGGAGGAAGGCCCGGGCTCCGGGCTTGCTCCCTATGAGCGCTGCTCCTGGGATGAGGTGTGCGCGGTGCCGGAGAAGGAATTCGCCTTTCCTGTCAAGAGCTATTACCTGTATTATTACAGCTTCATGCGCCCGTCGTTCCGGGAATTCTGGTTTGACGATGAGACGGAGTTTGAGGTAAAAGTCATCGATACCTGGGGGATGACCGTGGAGGATCGCGGGATACACAGAGGGAAATTCCGCGTGGAGCTGCCCGGAAAACAGTACATGGCAATACAGATCCGAAGACGGATGTGAGCGGCACGGTATTTCCTGTAAAATGGGCGTTTCCCGGGCTTTTCGGGAAAACAGGTATTAAGGGATACCTGCGGCAGGGCCTGCCATCGGACACGTTCGGCTGCGGGGATTCTGCGCCGCAGATTTTGAGAAAGCGAGGGTTATGGATATGAGATATCAGTTTCCTGACAATTTTATCTGGGGAGTGGCCACCGCCGCCGCTCAGATCGAGGGAGCGCCGTTCGAGGACGGGCGGCAGGCCTCCATCTGGGATGTATTCTGTGCGATACCGGGGAAGATTAATCGCGGAGACCGGCCGGATGTGGCCTGCGATTCTTATCATCGGCTTGAGAAGGATGTGGAGATGCTGAAGGCTCTGGGGGTCAGATCCTATCGGTTCTCCTTTGCCTGGCCGCGCATTATCCCGGACGGCAAGGGGGAGGTCAACCCGCAGGGAGTCGCATACTATAAGAAGCTGCTCGCCCTGCTGAAGGAAAACGACATTAAGGCCAACGCCACGATGTATCACTGGGATCTGCCGTACGCGCTGCAGATTCAGGGCGGGTTCGGCAATCGGGAGATCGTCTCCTGGTTTACCCGTTATGCGGAGGTGCTTCTGGACAATTTCGGAGACGACGTCGATTACTGGGTAACGTTCAACGAGCCGATCTCGGTCTACGCCGGATATGCGCAGGGACTGTTCGCCCCGGGCCTTGCGGATGAAAAGTATGCGAGGCAGTGCCTGCACAACCTTCTTCTGTGCCACGGGGAGGCCGTGCGTCTGTTCCGCAGGAAGAGGCTGAAGAGCAAAATCGGGATCGTGGTGGATGTGTGGAAGCATTATCCGGCCCGCCCCGGAAATCAGGACGATGAGGCGCTGGCGCTGTACAGCAACGAGTGCGCCGGATACGGGATGTTCCTGCACCCGCTGTTCCTCGGAGGGTATTCCGAAGCTCTGACGGATTATTTCAGAGAGCACGGCATTGCGCCGGAGATCCGCGAGGGGGACTTTGAGACGATGCGTCAGCCCCTGGATTTTTACGGGCTGAATTTTTACAATGGCCTGATCGACGACGCCAGGGTGGCCGAGGAGAAGAAAAAAGCCGGAGGGAATTTTCAGGACCGGCCGGAGAATCACACGGAGAAGCTTCGCGATGTGCTGCATATGCTGAAGGAGAAATACAGGATTCAGATCCCCATTTTTATCAGCGAGAACGGCGTCCCGCAGACGGACGGCCCGGATCTGGAGAGCCTGCTGGACGACCAGGAGCGGATCGACTACACGAAAGGCGTCCTGACGGCACTGCACGCGGCGATCGCGGACGGCATCGACGTGCGGGGGTATTATCACTGGTCTCTGATGGATAATTTCGAATGGACTGCCGGCTATGAGGCTCGCTACGGACTTTACTATAGGGATTATCAGACGCTGGAGCGCATCCCGAAGAAGAGCGCCGGCTGGTACGCGCAGCTCATCCGGGAGAACGGGTTCGAGGGCTGACAGGGCCGGATTCACTTTTCAGGTAAATTCCCGCGGCGAATGGCAGTTTCAATAGTCATCCGGACTTCGGGGATGGCTGTCGTCTGAAAACGAGGGCAGGATCATACGGAAAATGACCGGGAGCACGGCGGATCTGGAGGCAATCGGAAGAAGGCTGGCCCTGTAAATGAATAAATTCTGCCTGCCGAAGGCCGTGAAAATGCCTGTATCACTCCCGGTTTTATTCTGCCACGGTAAACACTGCGGTTACATCGCCGCTTCCGAGTGCTTTTTTCCAGTCTGTAAGATCGTCAATTTTTCCGATCCGGGTATAGTTCCATGAATTGGAACCGTAAAAGATGACGATCTGATTTCCGCTGTAAAGCACAATGTCCCCCTCGGTCGTAGTAGTCTGATGATTGTCGGTTGTAAGTTCTTTTCCAAGAGGCCCTACCTTTTCAAAACCGGAATAGTCGCTCATTTCAATGGTTACGGGGCCTCCCTTCATCATATCAATCAGTTCGTTTACCGCCTGATTCTGCTCCAGGGTTGCGGTAAAAACATAGTCCCCAATCTGCACATTCATTTTCATTTCCGTTCCATCCTCCTGTGTATTGTTATTTTCACTCATACCGGTATTACTGTCTTCACTCATGCTGGTATTGCTGTTTTCGCTCGTGTTAGTATCACTGATTTTGCTCGTACCGGTATCGCTTTTCTCACTCATACTGGTATTGCTGTTTTCGTTCGCACCAATATCACTGTTTTCCTGCGCAGCGCAAGCGGAAAGCATCAGCACGCAGAGCGCTGCCGCAATGATCATCCAATATTTTTTCATCGTCTTCCTCCAACGATGATTTTTTTGCCGATCTTCTGTAAGCGCCTGTTTTTTGGATCTGCAAAATCGCTGAAGCAGCCTTTTCCGGCCGCATTCATCGTTTGTATCACAGCAGTGCTGATAGAGGGCGAGCATTTCATCTGTCATGCCGGTATCTTTCAATTTTCGTATCACTTCAGGTTTATTATCCATGTCAGGTCTCCCTTGCTGCCTGTATTGGGTACAGATAGTCTTTATATGATTATTTTACACGGCTTCTTGACTGATAGCAAATACTTATTTTTCGGTTCCAGCGCCGATGCGATCACCGAGCGGCTGGATAAGGGTCTCCTTGACATGGGTTTTTTGCTGGAGCCTGAAATCAATCCGCTGGAAAATATATATCGATTCTTATGAGTTATCGGTTAAAGGCTGCTCATCATTCTGATCATCTTCGCCATGATCTGGGGAACGGGCAGGCTCTGCGGACAGTGCTCTGTACAGGAACCGCAGGCGATGCAGCTGGATGGCTGCTTTTCCTGCGGCAATCCGGTCACATTGATCAGCCGCCAGGCTCCGTCTGCTTTTGCGTCATTGTAGGCAGTGAGGAGCACAGGGATATCCAGTTCCTGCGGACAGTTCGGACAGCAGTAGCAGCAGCCGGTACAGGGAACGGCGATGTCCGGGCGAAGGAGAGAGGCCGCCTTCTTCAGCAATGCTTTTTCCTCGTCCGAGACGTATTTTCCCGCGGAAAAGGTTTCTGCGTTGTCGGTCACCTGGCTCAGTTCGCCCATGCCGCTCAGCACGACCTGTACATTGTCGAGACTCATGACCCAGCGCATCGCCCAGGAAGCCAGGGAAGCCTGCGGATCGGCTTCCCTGAGTAGTGCGCCTGCTTTTTCATTGAGCCGGGCCAGCAGTCCTCCGTGTGCCGGTTCCATAACCATTACAGGGATTTTTGCCTCTGTCAGCATCTCATAAAGCCTGCGCTGGTTGCCGTATTCCCAGTCGTAATAATTTAGCTGGATCTGGACAAAATCCCAGTCGTATGCTGCCAGCATCTTTTTCATGTTTTCTTCATTTCCGTGGAAAGAAAAGCCAAGGTAACGGATTTTCCCCTCCTTTTTCAACTGATCGAAGTATTCGATACAGCCGCTTGCAAGGATTGCGGAGGCGAAGTTGTCCTGGATCCCATGGAGCAGATAGAAATCTATGTAATCCATGTTCAGACGCTCCAGCTGCTCCCGGAACTGGATCCGGTAATCCGGCTGGGCCTGGAAATTGAACTTGTCTGCAATGTAAAAGCTGCTGCGCGGATACTCCGCCAGTGCTTTTCCGACAAATTCCTCGGACTTTCCATCATGATAGATGTACGCTGTGTCGAAATAGTTCACACCGAGACGAATCGTTTCGTCAATGATTTCTTTTGCCTTTTCGTAATCAATGGGGTTACCCGGTTCATTTTTCTGCGGGAGACGCATATTGCCCATCCCGAGTCTCGACAGCCTGATTCCATCTTTGAATTCTTTGTAAAGCATAGGTTCCTCCTTTGTTATTTATTCGATACGGTAAATACATACCGTCCGCTTTCTACTTCCGTATCTTCTCTGCCCGGCAGGCATACGACCGCAGTTGTGTTGGCCGGTATCGTGGCATGGACAATTGCCAGCCCGTCAACCAGCTCCCATGCAACCTCTGCCCGGCCGTACGGGGTCTCCTCGCTGACCGCCGCATGTGTCAGCCCACAGTCCAGCGACGGGGCGACCCGGATCTTTTTATAGCCCGGCTCCAGCGCCTGCAGGCCGCCGATCTCCCGGTATAACCACTCGCCGACGCAGCCGAACGCGTAATGGTTGTAGCTGTAGGTGCTGACCGTTCCGTCCTCGCCGATCGCGCCCCAGCTCTCCCACATAGTAGTGGCCCCATGTTCCACCATATAAAGCCAGCTTGGGCACTGGGTCTGGAACAATAGCTGATACGCGACGTCCTTTCTGCCGTTTTCTGTCAGCACATCCATCAGGAAAAGAACGCTCAAAAATCCGGTATCCAGGCAGCCCCGGTTCTCACGGATCATTTGGCAGAGGTGCTCCACCATCTTCGGGCGGACCGCCTCCGTCACCAGGCCGATCTTCAGTGCGATCACATAGATCCCCTGAAAATCCGCATCCATGGTTCCGTCTTTATGGACATACTCCTCGATGAAGGCTTTGCGGATCAGGCGGTACTGTTCTTCATAGTACGCTTTGTCTTTTGACTCACCCAGGATATCCGCGATCTTCGCCATATTCATCGCGCTGAAAGCCGCATACGCCGGCGCCACAATGCGCATTGTCTCGTCCGCGGTCCGGTTCATCGCCATGCCGTCCGGATTGCCCAGCACAATGCTCGGGATCAGCCAGTCTCCGAAATGGAAATCCGTATTCCAGAGATAACGGCTTCGGGCTTTGTGCGCCTCATCCCAGGTCTCATACTCCGCCGGATGGCTGTTTTCGCAGCGCCCCTTGATATAGGCCATCCACCGCTTCATCGATTCGTAATTTTCTTCCAGAATCCTCCGGTCGCCGTACTGCCGATACAGCGCATAGGGAACGATGATCACCGCGTCGCCCCAGCCGCAGCTCGTCTCAAAATCAAACGCTTCGGTTAAAAACTTTTTGTATGCCGGAAGATCCGGAACAATGTCCGGAATGGCTCCATCCTCCAGCTGATCCGCACGCACGTTGTTCATCCAACCAGTCAGGAATGCATCTGCATTGCGGTTAAACGTCAGGGTCGGCGCAAACGCCATAATATCGCCGGTCCAGCCCGCCTTTTCCCTCTGTGGGCAGTCGCTCGGAATGGAAATCGTATTTGCCACCTGGCTCCACCAGATGTTCTGAGTCAGGCGGTTCAGGCGGTCGTCTGAGGTCTCAAAGGAACCGATATCCTCCATTTCGCTGCTGTACACCAGGATGGTAAAATCATTCACGGACGGGCGGCCCGGCCATCCTGTAATTTTCACATAGCGGAACCCGTGATACGTAAATTTCGGGCAGTACGTCTGCGCGCCGTCTTTTGTGATATAAACATCCATCTGCTCCTTGTTCATGCCGAGGATGTTATTGTAGTAATTCCCGTTCTCGTCCAGAATCTCCGTGTGCTCCAGCTTAATCGTGATGCCGGCCGGCGCCGCCACTGTGAACTCCACCACACCGGCGACCACCTGCCCGACATCCAGGATGGTTTCCCCCGCCGGGGTTGTGAAAATGCTCTGCGGCTTCATCTTCTTTATCACGCGGACCGGAGGCGCATACTGCCCGATCAGATTATACATCGGGTAATCCGCCCGGTTCACCGGTTTCCAGCCGCTGTCGTCAAATTCCGGGGTGCTCCAGCCTTCCAGTTCCTTTGCTGCATTGTACCGCTCGCCGACAAAGAGATCAGAGTAAACGAACGGGCCTGTGGAGGATACACCCTGCTCCGCGGAAATGTGCTTCACGGAGCCGTCCTGGTGCTCGATCACGCCGTCCAGCAGGATTCCTACCTTATCGCCGTACTGGCAGCAGTCACCAGTAGTGCCAACGCGGCCGGCCCACCAGCCGTCCGCCACGGTTATGCCGATTACATTTTTGCCTGATCTGAGGTACGGCGTCACGTCATACGTCTGGTACTGCAGGATTTTATGATAAGAGGTGTTTTCCGGGGCGAATTTCCGGTCGTCCGCTTTCACGCCGTTTACTTCCATTTCATAGATGCCGTGCGCAGTCGCGTAAACACGCGCTTTTTTCACCGGCTTATCCAGCTCAAACGGGATACGGATAAACTGCGGCGGACGAAATTCTGCGAAATCCCGCTGGGCCCTTTTATAAGGATTCGCTCCGATTGCATCGACACTCATATCCCTGCCATCCATACTGGGAGGTGTGGGGACTTGATCCGGCTCGACCCAGCCGCTTTGAAACGGCACTCCGAGCCTGCCGGTCTCAAACCAGCTCTCCGTCCCCGCCTGCCGGCCTTTGTTATCCCACACGGTCACGGCGATTTCGTAGCGGGTCATCGGCGCACTTTCCCAGCCATCAATCTCCACCTCTGTGCTGGCCGCGCTCTCCACCTTTCCGGTATCCGCGGCCAGCGCCTGATCCGCAAAGATTTGCAGCCGGTATGCGGTCTGCTGTACGCCGCGTAGAGCGCTCTCAAGCTTCCAGCCGAAGCGCGGCACTTTCACGTCGATTCCCATGGGTGTCGTCTGATGTTCTATGGACAGACCGCTAAGAATCAGTATATCTTTCATGTTCTGGCCTCCTCACGTTTTAAGCTGTTTTTATTATAGATAACAGACGTCCGTTCAGCCATGGCCTCAGATGATCGAAATCATTGACTTTTCGTAAACTACACTTTATACTGATAATAACATGGTGGCAGGGCGAAGACTTGTGGGGTGCTGAGCGCCAGTGGCGCTCGTCCAGCACCGACCGAAGCGGAGCGTAGACAGCGCAGCACGAAACATCCGTATGGCATCATTTGACCTCAACATCACCAATATGAGAGAAGTCAGGGAGGATAAATCCATGAATTATGAACTTGTGATAGAGGATCTGAATGTCTGGCAGGAGGACGAGCTCCTGTTTCGGGATTATTATCAGCTGAATCAGGAGAATGCTCCGCTGGATATGTTTTTGAAAAAATATGAATCGGATCCCCTTAATCTCCAGTACGCCCTGCACCCGGAAACGGTCCGCAACGATCTGACAGAGGTGCAGTTTATCAGCGCCGGGAGAAATGTTGCAATCGTAAAGCACCCGCGTTACTTTCCTCTGTTTTACCATAAACATGGCTTTTTTGAGGCAATCTATGTCCTGTCGGGAACCTGCACACAGCATTTTCAGGAAAAGAAGCTCACTCTGAAAAAGGGGGATCTGTGCATGATGGCGCCGGACGTGCTGCATGGCATTGAAGTGATGGACGACAGCATTATTTTGAATATACTGGTGCGATACAGTACCTTTATGGATATTTTTATGCACACGGTACGTGACAAAACGCAGATCTCCGAATTTTTCCTGAACAATATCTACTCAAAGAAGAAAAGAGACTATCTTTTATTCCATACAGAAGGGGACCTGATCATACGAAATTATGTCCTCGATATGTATCTGGAGCAGATTCACCTGGATAGTTTTTCGGATCAGATCATATGCAGCATTCTGACTATATTTTTTACGCAGCTGATCCGCCGGTACAAGAGTACCATGGAAATATCAGGGGTACACCAGAAAAAGCAGGCGTACGAAAGCGCCATCATTCCCTATATCATCGATCATTACAATGATATTTCCATTGAGCAGGTTGCCGGCCATTTTCATTTTTCCCGACAGTACTGTTCCCGGCTGATCAAAGATATATCCGGCTATACCTTCTCCGAGCTTCTTACGAACATCCGGATGCAGCAGGGTGAAAATCTCCTGTCTTTTACGCCTTTAAGCATTGAAAACATAAGTGAAATCGTCGGCTATAAGAATCCGGAAACCTTTATCCGTGCATTCAAAAAATCTGCAGGATGTACTCCCACAGATTTTCGTTCCCGTATCAATACGGCAAGTCAGCTTCATATTTTGGTTTAGAATGAAGGTCCAAAAAAGTGAACCTCTGCGGGGAGAACTGACGGTCGGGTTTGTATGTGGACAGCATCTGCAGGATGTGCTAAAGTAAATAATAATCAGAGCTTGTTTTATGCAAAAAGGAGGTTTTGCAGATGCAGAGAAAGTATCCGAACTTATGTAAACCGATCACGCTGGGACGCGTGACATTCCGCAACCGCATGTTTTCCGCGCCGATGGGCGGCACGGACATCACAAACGACGGCTGTATCGGGCCGAAATCGACGGCGTTCTATGAGCTGCGCGCGAAGGGCGGAGCGGGGGCGGTTACTGTGAGCGAGTGCATGGTGCACCCGGAGACCGACGGTTCCCACGCTTACCATCTTGACACGACGATCCTGAACTCTCTGGCCTGCGCGACCTACACGGCGGATGCGATCCGCCGCCACGGCGCGATGCCGAGCCTGGAGCTGTCGCATTCCGGCATGTACGCGGGCACCTATATGACAGATAAGAGCAAACAGAAGTCCATGAACCAGTGGGGGCCGTCCGACACGGTGCGCCCGGATGGAGTCGAAGTGAGGGCACTGACGAAAGAGATGATCGCGGATATCGTGGCGTCCTATGGCCGCGTGGCGGGCCTTGCGAAGCGGGCCGGTTTCGAGATGCTGATGGTGCACGGCGGCCACGGCTGGCTGATCAATCAGTTCCTGTCGCCGATGTTCAATCACCGTCAGGATGAGTACGGCGGAAGCCTGGAAAACCGCTGCCGGTTTGCGATCGAGGCGCTGAAGGCGGTGCGCGAGGCTGTGGGACCGGGCTTTCCGATCGAATTCCGCATGAGCGGGGCCGAGTTTGTGGAGGAGGGCTACGGCCTCGACGAGGGCGTCCGCATTGCGCAGATGGTGGAGCCGTATGTGGATCTGCTCCACGTCTCGGCGGGCACCTATCAGAGGACCTTCGGCATCACCCATCCGTCGATGTTCACCGAGCACGGACGAAACGTGTTCCTGGCGGCCGAGATTAAAAAACATGTGTCTGTGCCGGTGGCGACACTGGGCGGACTGAACAGCCCGGAGCAGATGGAGGAGATCATCGCCAGTGGTCAGGCAGACATCGTCTATATGGGGAGAGCGCTGCTGGCGGATCCGTTCCTGCCGCGCAAGGTGACGGAGAACCGTCCGGAAGAGATCGTGAAATGCCTGCGCTGCTTTACGTGCATGGCGGAGCGCGCCGCCACCTCCACAAGGCGCTGCACGGTGAACCCGCTGATCGGGCGCGAGATGGAGGGCGATGAGGTTCAGCCGGCACCGGTGAAGAAGAAGGTGATCGTCGCGGGCGGAGGTCCGGGCGGACTGTATGCGGCTTACACGGCGGCGCGCAGGGGCCATCAGGTCATCCTCTGCGAGAAGGAGAGTGAGCTGGGCGGAATCCTGAAGAGTGAGCAGGCCCTGTCCTTCAAGCATGAAATGTACGAGCTGTCCGGCACATATGAGCTGCTTGCGCGGAAGGCCGGCGCAGAGATCCGCCTGAACACTGAAGTGACCGCGGAATATGTGGAAAAAGAGGGAGCGGACGCGCTGATCATAGCGGTCGGCTCACAGCCGCTCGTTCCGCCGATCAAAGGGCTCGACGGCGACAATGTGGTGATCGTCAATAATTATTATCTGGAGAAGGACAAGGTGACGGATGATGTCGTCGTGTTCGGCGGCGGCCTTGCAGGCTGTGAGTGCGCGATTCACCTCGGCATGGAGGGCAAAAGGGTGCATCTGGTCGAGATGCGCGACGCGCTTGCGCCGGACGCGAATGTGCGCCACCGCCCGCTGCTGCTCGCGGAGATCGACAAATACGTCACGGTACATACCGGTTACCGCGGCCTGGAGGTGACGAAGGAAGGCATCATCTGTGAGGACAAAGACGGGGAAAAGCAGCTCGTTCCGGGGACGACCGTGATCTGCGCGCTCGGACAGCGCTCGAGAAGCGACGTCGTGGAGGCCCTCCGGGACGCGGCTCCGTTCGTGCGTGTGATCGGCGACGCCGCGAAGGTCTCCACGATCACGAACGCGGTGTACTGGGGATACCATGCGGCGCTGGATATCTGAGGATCGCGGGCACCATAATCGGTGCAGGTAATAAAAAATTTTATCGTTACTGGCCACGGAGCGAAACTGATCCTGAAAAAATGGGGTCTTGATTAACGTTCGGAAGGAGTGAGTGAATTGAGGATTGCGTATCCGGCGTTTATTGTTGAGGATGAAAAGGAGTATCTGGTATATGTTCCGGATCTGGAGATCTATACGGAAGGAGAGAGCTTTGCGGATGCAATCGCGATGGCAAGAGACGCAATTGGATTGACAGGGATCACACTGATGGATGATGGAAGCGAATTGCCGGCGCCGTCTCCCGGTCAGGAGGCGCTGAAAAAGGCGGGAAAGGATGCCGATATTATCGATTTTTCAAAAGGGATACTGACCTTTGTAGACGTAGATCTGCAGGAATACAGACGGCGGCTGGATAACAGAACTGTCAGGCGCAATGTTACACTTCCGAGATGGCTGAATCAGGAGGCGGAGCGGGCCCACATTAACGTGTCCAGAGTTTTGCAGGAGGCATTGATGAGTAAATTGAATATTTCCCGCTGAGACCGTAAGAAAGTGATTCAGAAGACAGTTTTCGCTTCGGGGCCGGACGGTTCCGCGAATGTAATACTTGACAAAAAAACGGCGGAATGCTAAGATAGCATTCGTGAAAAGAAGGCAAGGATGTCCGGAAAACGGCGTCGTGCCTTCTTTTTTATTTTGGGTAAATGAGGTGATGTGGTATGTATGATCTGTGCAGGGACGCTGACGCGATCAACGAACAGCTCGCACGTTACGGCGTAAAGTTCGGTATTTACAAGAATAATGTGTTTAAGGAACAGCTTTTCCCTTTTGACGCGATCCCACGCGTGATCGATGCGGAGGAATTTGCGTATCTGGAGCGCGGGCTGAAGCAGAGGGTGACGGCGCTGAACTGTTTTCTTGCGGATATTTACACAGACAGGAAAATTGTGAAGGACGGTGTGATCCCGCCGGAGTTCATCTATTCGTCGTCCGGCTATCTGGTGCAGTGCGAGGGACTGAGGACGCCGAAGAACATTGCAAGCCACATCTCCGGTATTGACCTTGTCCAGTCGAAGGACGGCACCTGGTATGTGCTGGAGGACAACCTGCGCGTGCCGTCCGGGGCCTCCTATCCCCTGATCGCACGGGAGCTCTGCCGCAGGGCGAGCCCGCAGACCTTCCGTGAGACAAAGATCGAGGACAACCGGAATTACGCCGGGCTCCTGAAGCAGGTGATGGATTACGTGAACACCGGCGGGGACAACGTCGTGATGACGCCAGGGCGTTACAATGCGGCGTTCTTCGAACATTCCTACCTGGCGGAAAAGACGGGCGCGGCGCTGGTGACCGGGAGCGATCTGTTTGTGGAAAATGACATGCTGTATTATCTCGATTACAACGGAAAGAAGCAGCGGGTCGGAGCCCTTTACCGGCGCATCTCGGATGATTATCTGGACCCGATGAATTTCCTGCCGGAGTCGGTGATCGGTGTGCCGCACCTTTTTGACGTGTTCCGCAAGGGAAATGTCGCGATCCTGAACGCGCCCGGAAACGGGGTGGCGGACGACAAGGGCATTTATTATTTCGTTCCGAAGATGGTACGGTATTATCTGGGGGAGGACTGCATCACGAACAATGCGCCGACCTATCTTCCGTACTATGAAGAGGACAGGAAATACATTCTTGACAATTTTGACGATATCGTGATCAAGGATGTCGCCGAGGCGGGAGGCTACGGCGTTGTCTTCGGGAACAGGCTGACGCGCCGGGAGAAGGAGGACATGATCGCGCTCATCCAAAACGAGCCGAGACGGTTTATCGCGCAGGATGTGATCGATTTCGTCGATCTTGATATCATGGAGGACGGAGTCCGCACGCCGCGCAAGGCCGATCTGAGGGCCTTTGTATTAAGCGGTGAGGACGTTGTAGTGTGGAAGAGCGGGCTGACGCGGTTTTCCAGAAATCCGGATTCGTTTATTGTGAATTCGTCGCAGGGAGGAGGATTCAAAGACACATGGGTATTATCACGGTAGAAAAGGCGGACCATCTGTTCTGGCTCGGACGCTATTCGGAGCGCGTCTACACGACGCTGAAGCTCTACTGCGACGGCTATGACAGCATGATCGACCTGGACGGCAGCTATTACATAAAGCTCTGCGAGATGCTGGATATCCCGAACATCTATGCTTCGCCGGAGGATTTCATCAGCCGCTACGGCTACGACAGGACAGACCCGAATTCGATCATCAGCAACCTGCTCCGCGCGTACGACAATGCGATCGTGATGCGCGATGAGATCGGAACGGAGACGCTGGCCTATATTCAGATGGCGGTGTACGGCCTGGAGGCCGCCGCCGCGAGCCATGCGCCGATGATGCGGATCCAGAAGGTGGTTGACAACCTTCTGGCCTTCTGGGGCTGTGTGGACGATCAGATCGACGGACGCTGCGTCCGCGGCGTGATGAAGTTCGGCAAGCGCGTGGAGCGGCTGGATCTCTATCTGCGCTTTCAGCGCAGCCCGTCCGAGCTGCGGCGCAACTACATGCGGCTGGTGCCGCGTGCCCGGGAGAGCGGGATGCAGTACAATGCGCAGACGATGGAACGATTAAAAAATATGCTTGATGCCCCGGTCATCGACTATGACGGGGCTCTGGCGCAGTTGGAGCAGATCTTAGATGTGTGAAAAGCTGTTGGAATTTTCGTATGAAATGTGCTCGGAATTTGACCGGGAGATCACGCGGCACAACTTTCGCCTCATGTGTGTTCCCCGGGACTGCGGGCGGCAGCAGGTGGTGGAGCTTCACGTCTGTGCGTCGCCTTATTCGTGGCTGTCCGGGGGCCGTGACGGTTTCGGAAATCTCTGTGTTTACGGTGCCGCGGACGACCGCCACAGCTCGTTCTCCGTTCGTGTCACAGGCCGTGTGAAGACCGGGCTCTGTGACCGGGAGGCGCAGGAGACGGCGCCTGCGGAGGTTTTTCTGTACCAGACGCCAATGACGGCTCCCGGCGCTTTGTGCGAAGGATATTTTGAAAGGATCCGCCGGAACGCAGAGCGTGACGGGGATGATGCTCTGCGCAGGGCCCTGTATTTTGCGGACTGCCTGCACCGGGATTTCGTATATCGGAGCGGGACGACCGATACAAGGACGACCTCGGAGCAGGCCCTGGAAAAAGGGTGCGGCGTCTGCCAGGATTTTGCACATCTTCTGATCACTCTGTGCCGGATGGACAGGATACCGGCCCGGTACGCGGCCGGCATGATGGTCGGAGAGGGGCAGACACATGCCTGGACGGAGATTTTTGTGGGCGGGCAGTGGCACGCGTTCGACCCGACGCACAACTGTTTTGCCGGCGACGGGTACATTAAGCTTTCGCATGGGCGCGACTGCCGCGACTGTCTTGTCAACAGGGGCATTTATTTTAATCCGGCGCGGGAGACGCAGACCGTGCGCTCAGAGGTGAGGGCATTATATTTATAGTGTGAGGAGAAAACAAGACATGATAGAGACAGTTACAAAGATCGATCTGCCGGTGGACGAATCGCTGACGATCGTGAAAAACCGCATCGGCTCGGGACAGGGGAAGCGGATCAGCATTGTCACGGGGACGCACGGCGACGAGCTGGAAGGGCAGGCCGTCTGCTTCGAGGTGGCAAAGCGGATCGGGGAGCACCCGGAATGCCTGAATGGCACGGTGGATATCTACCCGGCGCTGAATCCGCTCGGCATAGACTCGATCACGAGGGGCATCCCGGGCTTTGACCTTGACATGAACCGGATCTTTCCGGGTACCGAGGAAGGGGCGATGACCGAGTACATCGCCTCAAAGATTGTGGGGGACATTGCGGGCAGCGATGTGTGCATTGATATTCATGCCAGCAATATTTTCCTGCGTGAGATCCCGCAGGTGAGGATCAACACGCAGACAGCGCAGACGCTGGTGCCGCTGGCCGGATATCTGAACGTTGATTTTGTATGGGTGCATGCGGCCGCGACCGTCCTGGAGTCGACGCTTGCCTACTCGCTGAACTCGATCGGCACGCCGACGCTCGTCGTGGAGATGGGCGTGGGAATGCGCATCACGAAGGAATACTGCAGTCAGCTTACAGACGGCATTTTCTGCCTGATGCATCAGATGGGGCTGTGGTCGGGCAGTGTGAAGGAGCCGAGGACTCCGATCATTTCCACGGACGGGCAGGTACAGTTTATCAATGCGTCTGCATCCGGAATTTTTATCCCGCAGGTGGAGCACACGAGGCATGTCAGCAGGGGCGATTACCTGGGGGATATCGTGAGCCCGCATGAGGGACGCGTGATCGAGCGGATCCTGTCGCCGTGCGGCGGCATGGTGTTTACGCTCAGGGAATACCCGGTGGTCGACGAGGGATCGCTGATCGCGCGGATACTGGAGGTGTAGGAGAATGGAAAGAAAAATCATATTTGAGCTGAAATCTCTCTACCGCGACAGTCTGCGTGTGACCGGTTTTCTGTTCGGGCACGGAGAAAAATCCGCGTGCATTGTCGGCGCGCTGCGCGGCAATGAGGTACAGCAGCTTTACACCTGTTCCCAGCTTGTGCGCACGCTGAAACGGCTGGAGAACGACGGAAAGATCTGCAGCGGGAAATCCATTCTGGTGATCCCGTCGGCAAATGCCTACTCCATGAATATTAAAAAACGTTTCTGGCCGACGGACAACACCGACATTAACCGGATGTTTCCGGGCTATGAGCTCGGGGAGACGACCCAGCGCATTGCGGCCGGGATCTTCAAAGAAATTCAGGATTACAAAAACGGGATCCAGTTTGCAAGCTTTTACATTCCGGGAGTCTTTGTCCCGCATGTGCGGATCATGAAGACAGGGTATGAAAATGTGGATATGGCGCGGGAGTTCGGCCTGCCATACGTCGTTCTGCGCGAGCCGCGTCCGTACGATACGACGACGCTGAACTACAACTGGCAGGTCTGGGAGGCGAACGCGTTTTCTGTATATGCGGGAACTACCGACCGGATCGACCGCAGCGGGGTTACGCTTGCGGTCAATGCCGTGCTCAATTTCCTCCGCAAGGAGGGGATCCTTGAAAACTCCGGCTTTGTGCACGAGGGCTATATTTCGAGTATTGTCGAGGAAAACGCGCTTGTCAGCGTGCAGTCGAACGCTGCGGGGCTGATCGACTCCTACGCTGCGCCCGGGACAAATGTTACCCGCGGGGAGATCCTGTCCTGTGTGCTCGATCCGTATGACGGGAGTGTCAGGTCGGAGATTGTCTCCCCGGCGGACGGGGTCATTTTCTTTGCGCAGGAGGAGCCGCTTGTCTACGCGAATGCGGCCATGTACAGGATCATCCGCGAATGAGGGAAGGTTTACAGCACCATGACCAGCGTCCCGGCCGTGATCAGGACGGCGCCGATGGCCGACTTCACGGTAAACTGTTCGTGCAGGAAAACGAAGGCGAGCACCAGCGTGAAGACGACGCTCAGCTTGTCGATCGGGACCACCTTTGAGACGGCGCCGGTCTGCAGCGCCCGGTAATAGCACAGCCACGAGGCTCCGGTCGCGAGGCCGGAGAGGATCAGAAAGATCCAGCTCTTCCGATTGATCGCGGCCATGCCGGTGTGAACATTGGTAAAGAATACGATACCCCAGGCCATGATCAGAACCACCGTGGTGCGGATCGCAGTCGCAAGGTTTGAATTCACATTCTCGATTCCGACCTTGGCAAGGATTGAGGTGAGCGCGGCGAAGACCGCGGAGAGCAGTGCAAAAAGTAACCACATAATGAAATTCCCTCCTTTGATCAGTGCCGGCAGCCAGAAAACCATCCCTCCTGGCTGTCGGTTTTGCTGTGTTGAAAAGTCTGCATGGTATTGAAAAATCTGCGCGGCCTGTGAGTCTGCGCGGCCTGTGAGTCTGCACGGCCTGCGAGTCTGCGCGGCCTGCGCTGCCATAGTATGTCCGGCCTGCGGCCGGGCGATCCGCCAAAGTTTGCTGCAGTCTGCGGCAGGCTTATGGCAGCAGGACGGATCTGTCCTGACTGCTGTCTGGACTGCTGCGCTTTGTGTCAGTATAAGGCGGAACAGAACGGATTGCAAACAAAACTTCACGCCATGCCGTCTGCGCTGCTACACAAAAATAATATTTTTCGTGTCCGCTTATCTTGACAGCTGCAAATGGGCCGGACAAATACCTCAAAAATATAGAATAAAATACCCCAAAAATACAAAATAAAATACATCAAAAACACAAAATGAAGCCTATTTGCGTGAGGACGGAGTTAAGATTGTGCCGATCGGTACTTTGCGGGACTGAAATAAACACATTTATGAAACACTTTCTGACTCCGCCGGGTCGGGGCTTGCGGCAAATACCGTTCAATGATAGAATAGAACAAAAGCTCCGGAAACGGACGGTTGGAAAGAAAATTGTCAGAGATTTTTAATTTCCCGGACAGATATCGGGTGTATAATAAAAACAGTTTTGTTCAGCCTGCGGAAGCTGCGGCGCAGGAGCGTGCGTTTCCGGGGGCTGTGGGAGAATCATAAAGCAACGGAGGATAGGGTTTGCAGACATCAGTATTAGACTGGCTGGACGAAACTGCCGGCCGGTATCCGGAAAAGACCGTATTCTCGGATCAGGAATCCAGTATCAGCTTTGCAGAATTTAACCGTCTCACGAGGTCGATCGGGACGTATCTTGCTTCGGCCGTCCCCGCGGGAAGCCCGGTCATGGTTCTTTCAGGCCGTCACATCCTGACCCCGGCCTGTTTTCTCGGGATTGTCAGGGCAGGCTGTTTTTATGCGCCGCTGGACGCTTCCATGCCGCAGGCGAGGCTCAGACAGAGTATCAGGGTGATGCAGGCGGATTATATGCTGGTGGATCGGACAGATCTGGAAACTGCCGCACAGCTTGATTTCGGCGGGCAGATCTTTGTCCTGGAGGATATTCTGCAGACGCCGCCCGATGGGAAGCTCCTGGAAGGGGCGGCGGCGGGACTTCATGAGCAGTCCCCGCTTTATGTGATCTTTACCTCAGGCTCCACGGGAGTCCCGAAGGGAGTGATCACTTCCCACCATTCGCTGATGTGCTACATCGACGCGGTGCGCCGGGTGCTGCAGGCGGATGAGACGGATGTCTTCGGCAGCCAGTCGCCGCTGGATTACATCGCGGCCATACGCGATATTTATCTGCCGCTGCGGACCGGCGCCTCCACGGTGATCATTCCCAGAAGTGAATTCTCGATGCCCGGCCGCCTGTTTGAGACGCTGAACAGGAACCGGGTCACCGCGCTGTGCTGGAGTGCGGCGGGGATCGGGCTTCTCGCGAAGCTGCACGCGTTTGAGGCGGGCAGGCCGCAGTATCTGAAAAAGGTGTGTTTTTCCGGTTCCGTCATGCCCTGCAGGTATCTGAAAATCTGGCAGCAGAATCTGCCCGGGGTGATGTTTGTGAACCAGTACGGTCCGACGGAGGCGACCGCTTCGTGCACCTACTATGTGGTGGAGCGGGAGGTGACGGACGACATGGTTCTTCCCATCGGCGTGCCGTATGAAAATTATTCCATCCTGCTTCTGAAGGACGACGATACGGCCGCGAGGCCGGGAGAGCTCGGGGAGATCTGCGTGGGCGGCCCGTGCCTGGCGCTCGGCTATTACGGCGATCCGCAGAAAACGGCGGAGTCGTTCGTCCAGAATCCTCTCAACGCAAATTACCGTGAGCTGATCTACAGGACCGGGGATTTCGGGCGGTATAATGAGGAAGGCCTGCTTGAGTTTCACGGAAGGAAGGACCGCCAGATCAAGCATCTGGGACACCGCATCGAGCTTGACGAGATTGAGGCGACTGCGCAAAAGATCGATGGCGTCTCCGGATGCTGCGCGCTGTACGACAAAGAAAAGGAAAAGCTCTGCCTGTTTTACACCGGAGAGGCGGCCCCGAAAGAGATCGTCGTGTATTTCAGAGGGGTACTGCCCGGATTTATGGCGCCGGGGAAGGTGATCCGGCTTGAGCATTTCCCGGTCCTGCCAAACGGCAAGACCGATATACAGGCCCTGAAAAAGCAGTTGTGAGGGCTGAGCCGCCGGCGGGGAGCAAAAGCTCCGGAGGATACAGCGCTGGTGTTGGGGGCAAAAGCTCCAGAGAGCACCGTGCCGCCAGTCGGAGGGGCAAAAGCCCTGATGGCTGATGCACCGCCGGCCGGGGAGCAAAAGCCCCGGGAGATACGGTGCTGCCGTTCGAGACTGAGATCACAAAAAATATGACAGAAGGATAAGGAACAGAAAATGAAGGAACTGCTGGAGATTTTGAATGAGATAAGACCGGATGTGGATTTTGAGGCGGAGACTGCGCTCATCACGGATGAGATCCTCGGATCGTTTGACATCGTAGCGATCGTTGGCGAGATCAATGAGGCATTCGAGGTTGAAATCCGCCCGAATCATCTGGTACCGGAGAACTTTAATTCGGCGCAGGCCATGATGGAGCTGATCGAGCGGCTTCAGGACGAGTGACGGGAGACTTTATGGACAGGCAGCTTTTAGAAAGGCTTCTCCCGGAGGTGGGAACGCCTGCTTACATTTTTGATCTGGATGAGTTCCGGGAGCGTGCGCGCCTTGTAAAGGAATTTTTCGGCGTCGGGACGGAGCTCTGTTTTTCCGTCAAGGCGAATCCTTTCCTGCTGAAAGACTTTGCCGGAAAAAACGGTGCGGAGAGGATCGATTCAGGGAAGACCAGCGTCGGCGGGAGCGCCTCCGGAACCGGCAGGCATGCCGGAGACCTGTTCGGAAAGGTGGAGGTCTGCAGTCCGGGAGAGCTGGTGATCTGCGAACGGCTGGGGATTCCGGCGCAAAAGATTATCTTTTCGGGGGTCAATAAGACCGCCGGGGACATTCGGCGCGCGCTGGAGTACAAAGGCGGCCGGGCATCCGGAATCGCGGATTCCTCTGCGTCTTGTGCCGCGCATCCTGAGACATTACTGGAGGCGGGCGATGCGGATCCGGAGGCCCTGTTGGCGGCCAACGCCATGGCCTGCGCGCAGGCAGGCGTCGGAACCTTTACGGCGGAGAGCCTGCTTCAGCTCGGGATGATCAGCCGCAGTGCACAGAGCATCGGAAGACGTGTCCCGGTGCTTCTTCGCGTGTCGGACGGCAGCCAGTTCGGTATGGATGAGAATGATGTGCTGGAGCTGTTCAGGCGGCGGACAGAGTATCCGGGAGCTGATTTTGCGGGCCTGCATTTTTTCACCGGGACGCAGAAGCGCAGGTCCGCACAGATCATAAAGGAGCTTGGCTATATTTCCGGCCTTGCGGATCGCATCCGGGAGAAGACGGGTTCTGCGATGCGCCGGATCGAGTATGGCACCGGCCTTGCTGTCGATTATTTTAAGGAAAATGCGGATGACCTGGAACGGGAGAGGCTTGCCGCTGTCGCGGGAAAGGTTCGGGAGGTCGCCGAAAGATATGACCTGACCATAGAGATGGGCCGGTTTTTCGCGGCTCCCTGCGGGTATTATCTCACGAAGGCAGCGGATACGAAGAGAAACAGTGGGATCCGTTATGTGATCCTTGACGGAGGGCTTCACCAGCTGAAATATGACGGACAGCTTCAGGGAATGCAGATCCCGCCGATCCTGCACATAAAGGGCGGGAACGGTCCGGAAAGCGGATGCAGACCTGAAAGAGAATACGGCCTGAACAGCGGACGTACCCCGGAAAATGCGGCGAGCCCTGGCTCCCGGAAGCAGGGGGCGCAGCCCGGACAGAGTGCGGCAGCCGGTGTTCAGAAATGGACGCTTGCCGGAAGCCTCTGCACGACCGCAGACATTCTTGCACGGGACGTGGAACTGGATTCGCTCGAAACCGGGGACATTCTGGTGTTCTGCCGCACAGGGGCTTATTCTGTGACAGAGGGCATGGCCGCGTTCCTCAGCAGGGATCTTCCGGCTGTCGCACTGTATTCCGAGACAGACGGACTCAGGGTGGTGCGCAGGCGGGTGGAGACGGCGGAACTGAACACACCGCTCTGAACATCTGATGTCGGGCCAGCCCCGATATGATTCTGTGCTGTGCTTCGGCGCGCGGCCTGCCTGATCCGGACATGAGGTTCTGCCAGCAGGCGTCCGGCGCTGGAAAAGTGCATTGGCAGCAGGCATCCGGCGTTTGAAAAGTGCATTGGCAGCAGGTATCCGGCAGCGGACAAAAAATGAGGCAGATGATATGCCGGGATCAGGAGATAAACTTGAATTATATATCACTTCAATTCTTAATTTTTGTTGTCGCGGCAGTGGCCGCATATTTTCTGTTTCCTGTGAAGGAGAAGAAGTGGACGGTGCTGCTTGCGGCGAGCTGGATATTTTACCTGTTCGCGGGACTCCGATGCGCGGCCCTCCTGCTGTTTACGACGCTGAGCACGTACCTCTCCGCCCTCTGGATGGAGCGGATCAGCGAGGCCTCGAAGGATTACATAAAGCGGCACCGGGAGCTTGGCAGGGAGGAAAAGAAGGCGTGCAAAACTGCGGCCAGAGCGAAGAAGCGCCGCGTCCTGGCACTGACGCTTGCAGTGAATTTCGGAATCCTTGCATTTCTGAAATACTATAATTCTTTCGCCGGCGCGCTGAATGGCCTGGCCGGAGCTTCCGGTTCCGGGTTTTCAGCGCCGGCGCTGCGTCTGATACTTCCGCTCGGCATTTCTTTTTATACTTTCCAGTCGATGGGCTACCTCATAGATGTGTTCCGGGGAGATACGCCCGCACAGCGCAGCTTTTTTAAATTTGCGCTTTTTGTATCATTTTTCCCCCAGATCGTTCAGGGCCCCATCGGCATTTACGATCCGCTGGCACATCAGCTCTATGAACCGCACAGCTTTGACTTTACGCGTTTCAAGCACGGGAGCGAGCTGATCCTCTGGGGCCTCGCAAAAAAGATGATCCTTGCAGACCACGCGGTGATCGCGGTCAGAACGGTCACGGGGGAGTACGACAGCTATGGGGGCCCGGCGCTGGCGTTTGCGGTTCTGCTCTACGCGCTGCAGCTTTACGCGGATTTTTCCGGGGGCATCGATGTCTCGCGCGGGATCGCGCAGATCCTGGGCATCGACCTGATGGAGAATTTCAGACGGCCGTATTTTGCCCGGAGCATCAGTGAATACTGGCGCAGATGGCACATTTCCCTTGGAAACTGGTTCAGGAATTATCTGTTTTACCCGATTGCGATGTCCCCGCTTTTCGGCAGCATGGGGCGGAAGATCAGAAACTCGAAGTTCGGAGCGTCGAAGGCGGGCGCGCATATCGCGAAGGCTCTGCCGACCGCGACCGCCTCGTTCATTGTTTTCCTTGCCGTGGGCATATGGCACGGCGCCGACGGGAAGTACCTGGCCTTCGGCGTCTGGAACGGCGGGATCATCATGGTGTCGGCGCTCATGAAGCCGCTGTTCGGGCGGTGCCATGAGAAGCTGCACATCGATCCGGAAAGCCTGCCGTACACAGTGTTTCAGGTGCTGCGGACATTTCTGCTCGTTTTTGCGGGATACGTGTTTGACGTGGCTCCGTCCCTTTTTCAGGCGCTGCGCACTTTCCGGCTGTTTTTTACGGATCAGGATTTTACGGCGGCTTTTGGACAGATCGGCGGGATGGGGCTTTGCGTGCCGGAGTACATTCTGCTCCTGGCAGGGACGGCGGTTCTGTTCTGCGTCAGTTTTGTGCAGGAGAAGAACAGCGGCACGACCATCCGTGGGATGCTGGATCAGAAGCCGTTTGCCGTGAGGTGGCTGGCCGTCTACGCGGGCGTGCTTCTGCTGGTTATTTTCGGTGTGTACGGATCAGGCTACAATCCGGCGGACTTCGTATATATGCAGTTCTGAGCGCTGCGGTATCGGCCTGGTGTGCGCGGGGTGACACCGCAGATTCCAGGTTTTGAACGGTGAGAAGAAGTTGATGCGATATCAGGCAGGCCGCGCGGGTGATACTGTGTTTTCCGCGGTTGGGACGGTGCGGCCGGCGCTGCGATATCAGGCAGGCGTGCGCAGGCCGCGCCGCGGTTTCGGGTTTCGGGGGGCGCGGACCAGGCCAGTGAAAAAAAGTGCTGCGATATCAGCCCGGTGACAAAGGAGCGGTACAGATGAGAAGAAGACAAAATACAATACGTGCAGTTAAGCTTCTGTCGCTGGTGCTGGCGCTCGCGGCGAGCGTGTGGTTTCTCCAGAGCTTCGTGCTGCGCTATGCGGACAACAATCTGGAGCGGATGAAGGGCTTTTATCTCGAGGATCCGGATTCGATCGACGTGATCCTGATCGGGGCGAGCGAGGTCTATTCCGACTTTGCCTCGTGCTATGCTTATGAGAAATTCGGCTATACGAGCTACCCGGTCGCCACGACGGGAAATATTGCGCAGAATTACAGAACGCAGCTGAAAACATCGATCGAGCGGCAGCATCCGAAGATGATTGTGATCGAGGTGAACGGGATGCTGTACGGCAGCGATGAGGATTACGCCGAGGAGGGGCGCTTCCGTAAATATGTGGACAACCTCCCGCCGGGAGAGGACCGCGATGCGCTCATCGCGGAGTATGCGTCGGACAGGCTCTGGGAGTATCGCTTCCCGATCCTGAAATATCATTCGGTGTGGAAGGATCCGCACGGAGGGATCCTGTGGACGCTGTCGGCGATGGAGGATGAGAGGCGGGGCTACAGCTGCCTCAAAGGCGTCAAGACAAGGTCGGAGGTATACACGACAACAAAAAAACTGTACAACGACAGTGTTTTGGAAGACGACGGCCGGGAGGAACTGAACGGCACGGCGCTGCGCTGTCTGCGCGGGCTTCTGGACTACTGCCGGGAAGAAAAGCTTGAAAACGTTGTGTTTGTGAGATTCCCCCATCTGCTTGTCAAAAAGCGGCTTCCCCAGCTGCACAGAAGCAATGCGGTCGGGGATCTCGTGGCCGAATACGGGTATGACTACATCAATTTTGACGGGCGGCTGGCAGAGGCCGGACTGGACGCGGAAAAGGACTTTTACGATCTGGATCACCTGAACATCTATGGGCAGAAGAAGTTTACGGAATATCTCGGACGGATGCTGCAGGAGACGTACGGCGTGAGTGCGGGCAGCCTTCTGCCTGTGCAGAGAGAAAGGTGGGACAGCTGTATAAAATACTATGAGGCGTTCTGCCGGTACGCGGAGGAGCTGATCCGGCGTCAGAAAAGCCGGGATATCGGGGAAAGCTTTCTGGATATGATCGCGATCCGCCGGTATGTCCGGCAGCAGGACAGAGAAACAGGAATTTCACATAGTTATTTCTTATATTTGCCTTATTTACCTCCCCCGGACAGAATCGCTTCAACCGCACCCCGCTTTTCATACAGAACACAGCCGCCGGAGCTTTTCTCGTCGCCGGGGAATGAAACAAATACCATTTCCCGACATTCCTCCCGCAGCCGTGCAATGATTTGTTGTAGAGAAAAGCGCGGTATATCTGCCGCATGATAAAGTGATACCAACGAAAGTAATTGAAAATATCGTGATGCAGTGCTTTGATGAAAGGTGATACCTGTAAAGAATGGAAGAAAATCTTACTCAAATAAAGCAAGATACGATGATGTTTTTTGATGGACATCAGGAAGTTTTCCCAATATATGAGTCTTTTGAAAATATGCTTCTTCTCTATTATATTTATCGCGGCTGCGGCGAATTGCGGACGAGTGATGCGGCAGAGGCGCTCTCTTTTACGGCCACATCTATCTCCAGGGCATCAAGACAGCTTAAAGATTTCGGACTGGCAGAGACAGAAAAGCGGGGTGTTCAGAAGTCCTTTCTTCCGACAAAACCCCACGGGAGCTTTTTGAAACGGCAAAAGGTTATCTGATGAACCCTGTAAAACGAACAATTTACGTGCCAAAGAGGGAAATCAAAGAAAAACTGCTCCTGAGCGGATATTCGGCATTGGCTGAATATTCGATGCTGAATCCGCCTGCAGCAGAATATTTTGCCGCTGAAAGTATTGCGGCGTGGAACAAAAGTTCATCGGGCAAATTGCATAACTCAGATGATTAGTGTGCGGTAGAACTCTGGCGGTACGATCCTAAAAGGCTGACTGATGGAAAATGCGTTGACAGGCTGTCTCTTGCTTTGGCACTTAAAGAGGACAGAGATGAGAGGATAGAAGAAGCTGTTGAAGAGATGCTGGCCGGGGTTTGGAGGGAGATTGCCGGTAAGAGGAATTGAAATTTGGAGAAAAGTTTATATGAGACTAAGACCATACATACAAAGTAAAGATTTTAAACATATAGCAGGATGGATTGATAACGAGAGAAGTCATGCATTGTGGTGTGCGAATAATTTTCCATATCCAATTACAATGGAGCCCTTTCATAGTTTTCTGGAAAAAACTATGGATGAGTGGACAGTCAGCCCTTTTGTGGCAACAGACGACAGCGGAAATACTGTGGGTTTTTTCCGGTATTCGGTTAATACTGAAAGCAACGAGGGCTTTTTGGCATCTGTAATCGTTGATAATAAGCTGCGTGGAAAAGGGTACGGCAGGGAGATGATACAGTTGGCCCTGCGGTATGCGTTTGAAATAACAGGTGCAGAATTGGTACAACTGAATGTTTTTATTGAAAACCAGGACGCAAAACGCTGTTATGAAAGTATTGGTTTCGTTGAGAGATGTATTAGCAGAGATGCGTTTGCATATAAAGACGAGATGTGGAGCAGATGTAATATGACTATAACAAAGCAATAAATGTCAACTGCACGGGCAGAGGACATTCTGTTCTTGTTCATCTTCCCCGTCAATCAAAACGCACAGCTGCTCCAGCGGAAAGAATCAGGACTTAGCAACTTTCGGTTTGACAAAAGTTTTCTGTCTGTGATAAGATACGACCGTTGGCAAAAGTGAATATGGGACAGTAAAACATAAACGGCACAGGCAACGTCATTACCCTGTTGGCGAATTGGCTCAGACTTGTGTGTTTTAATTTTCCCTTTGCGTTTTTTACGCAGCTTTTCTTTATCCAGCCTCTTATTCGCACAGTGTTTAAGATGATATTTTCCGGGCAACAAAAATGGTCGAAGCAAAACGGTTGGGTGAATCGATAAATTATTTGTCTCATTGGTCGCTGCAGGTTTCCTCCCGCTGATCGTGAATCAGAAAGGTTTCCAGGCCGGCGCGGATAAACTGGTCGATGGTCTGCTGGATCCGGCTCCAGTCCGTGCATTTGTTTTTCAGCATCATCCGGTTGATCGCAAGACAGCCGTTCATCTGAAACCAGAAAACAGCCTCCGCCTGCTCAAAGGTCAGGAGGCTTTTCTGCATCAGGTGCGTGATGAAGCTTTCCCTGCCCGTATCAGAGAATTTCTCCAGCATCCGGGCGGAAACAACATCATCGGAAAAGAGTACCTGATACCGGGGAGAGGACTGTATTTTTTCGCAGAACGGATAGGTGCAGTTCTGTTTATTCGGGCATAGTACATGCTCCAGAACACTTGAAGTATCGGACAGAAAATCTTCAAAGATATCGTTCAGCACATCGTCGGTATCGTAGTAATGAAGATAGAAAGTGCCGCGGTTCATTTCCGCCTTTTTACAGATTTCTGTCACTGTAATTTTGTTAAAAGACTTTGTTTTCAGTTCTTCGAGAAAAATATCTTTGATCGTCTGGCGAGTATATCTGCTGCGCCGGTCGTCTTTTCGTTTTTCTTCCATGTTTCTATCCATTCCTTTCGCTGCATGCACAGGCACAAAGTGTTAGAAAAACAATTTTCCGGTTCTGTTCAGGAACCTGTCAAAGTCAGATAATTGACGATTGAACTTTTCCACGCGTTCATTATAATGGGGTTGAAGTAAAAAATCGACAATATGTTCAGAAAAGAACGGGCTGTATTAAGGAGGAATTATGGGCCATATCATAGCGGTCGCCGGAAAAGGCGGCGTAGGAAAAACGACATTGTGCGGACTGCTGATTCAGTATCTGTGTGAGAGCGGGAAAAAGCCGGTGCTGGCGGTGGACGCGGACGCGAATTCGAATCTGAATGAGGTACTCGGCGTGGACGTGGAGGTTACCCTGGGTGAACTGCGCGAAGAGATCGAACAGGCGGGCATGGACAGCCGTTATCAGATCCCGCCCGGAATGACGAAACAGGCATATCTGGAAATGCGGCTGTCGGATGCGGTTGCGGAGCAGGACGATTACGACCTGATGGT
>CANRBX010000040.1 GCA_947628955.1 uncultured Lachnospiraceae bacterium
TTCTATTTTACCATTTTTTCTCAAAGGAGGCTATTTTCAACAGAATTAGTGCGAATTATTTTTTCCTTTCAAAGCTGCAATTTTTTGAAAAGTCAATTTTTTCTTCGAATACCTGTCAGAACGCACGCAGAAAATGTGATGACAAACACGGCAGCCCCGAGGATGAGAAGAGCAGATCCCTCTGTCCTCCTGCCGGTGAGCATCGACCCTGCGGCGCTGACCGTACGGCTCCCCTCCCGGAGACTGCCCGCCTGTCCGGCCGGCCGGACTGTGAGCTGCACCGTATTCCGGACATCCGGGCTGCCCTGGAGATTTCCGGACTGTTCGAGCCTTTCCCGCGCGCTCGCACGTATTTTCTGATACTCTGACACCTTTTTCGACCGCTCTGAAATATAGACCGGCACCTCCTCGCTCCAGTATTCATTCCCTGCGAGATCGCAGAGATAAACCTGGAGTGTCTGCCATTCCTCCGCCTGATTCAGGGGAAGTTCTATCTTCTTCTGCGTGTCCCCGGACAGCTCCTTCTCCAAAAGCAGCTCGCTGTTATGGTACACGCGGACCGTCTGCAGACCCGCATTGTCGTGCGCCGTCAGATATGCCGTCACGCCCTCCGCCCGGTAAATCCGTTCTTCTATGCCAGTCAGAATGCAGTCCGGCGCGCTTCTGTCCAGCACAAAGGCAACCTGTTTTTCCTGTATCCCGGTATCGCTTTTGTTGTCTGCGCGGTCCCCGGAGGAAAGCAGAAGCTCATAGATCCCCTCCTTCGCGAAATATTCTGCCGGTATCGTATACTGGTACTGTTTCCAGGAATCCCGGCTTCCCTGCATCCTGACCTGATAGTCCCGGCCGCGTTCCAGTTCGCTCAGAACGCCGTCCCTCCTGCAGAAAATCTTCGATTCACCCACATAATCAATGTTCGTCTCGTAAAATACAATATCCCCCGCCTCCGTCAGGAAGTACTGCTCCAGATTCTGCTTTGTTTCCGTGTTCAGATCGTACACCGACCCAAAACGGTTTACCGAAAATTCAAGAAGCCGTTCCGTTACATTCCCCGCCAGATCTTCCGCTCTGACGTTCATCTGGTATACATCGTCATACTCCCGCAGCTTCGGAATATCAAAATATTCCGCGGAGGCGCCCATGCCGTTTTCTTCGCGCCGGTCGGCCGTCAAAAGCTTTCCGCCATTCAGGCCGGCGATTTCCACCTGCAGGGAGCCCTTGCGGAAGCAGGCGTCTTCTGCCGCCACCCGGATCCGTATTTTCCCGGAATTTGCGGTCTGATCGCCGACTCCTTCTATCACGACCGCCGGCGGCGTCCGGTCTACACAGACCAGACTGCTCTCTGAAAAGGCAAGATTTCCCACCTGATCCTCCGTCCGTGCGTATATGCGAAAGAATCCTTCTTCGCAGATTGGAACAGAGCTCCCGTTCTCACATGTTTTCCAGGATACAGACTCCGGGCTGATCTTCAGGCTCCCGCCCCGCTCGCAGGGAACCAGGGCATAGGCAATTTTTTTCAGCCCGCTCTTTTCATCCGGCGGGACATACAGCGCGGCGCTCCCGCTCTGCGCCGTGTACGCCACACCGTCTTCATATGAACCGGGCACCGTGATCTCAGCGCCCGGAACGGATCCGTCCACGTAATAAGCTTCCTCGCAGGGCGCCGATTCCCCCAGAATTTTTCCATCCTTTCCTGCCTTCTTCAGAGTAAAAAGGATTGCCCCGTCCTCCCGCAGGTTCTGCTTTCTGATCCCGTCGCTGAACCCGGCTTCTTCCATGGTACGGATGTGCAGACTGCTCCCCGGGCGAACCCACAGACGGTCATTCCGATCCCTGTACCATGCGCCTGCATCGCCCGTGATCTCATAGTGAACTCCCCGAAAAACCTTTTCCGGCTTTTCCTTCTCTGGCTTTTCCTTTTCCGGCTTTTCCTTTTCTGGCTCAGCGGAAGCAGTCTCGTCCGGAAGACCGTCTCTGATTCCAGTACCGCCGCTCTTTCCTGGCTCTAATCCTTCTTCGTTTTCTGCTTCTGAATCTTCTTCACTCCATATTCCTTCTTCGTCCTCTGCTTCCGACACTTCTTCGCTCTCCGGTTCACCTCCCGGGCCCGGCCCGTTTCCGCTCAAAATTTCACTTTCTGTGTCGCCTTTGCTTTCCAGGGCAGTTTCATTTCCCGACCCGCCCTCGCGTTCCTGTCCGGTCTCACTCCCCGAACCGATTTTGTTCTCTAACTCATTTTCCAGTTCACCCTCACCTGGCAGTTCACTTTCGCTTTTCGGTTCGCCTACTAATTCATCTTCACCTGGCAATTCACTTTCACTTTTTGGTTCACCTTCCAGCCCGTTCCCGTCTGCCAACTCACTTTCCGGCCCACCTTCATCTGCAAATTCAGTTCCAGACTCATCCTTCAGCACGCCTTCACCTGGCACTTCGCTTTCACTTTTCAGCTCACCCTCCGGCACGGCCCCGTCTGCCGACCCACTTTCACTTCCGGTCTCACCCTCGCCTGTCATTTCACTTCCCGGCTCGCCTTCCAGCCACCCCTTACCTGGCAATCCGCTCTCACTTTCCGGCTCACCCTCCGGCACGGCCTCTTCTGTCGACTCACTTTCACTTTCTGACTCCCCCTCGCTTTCAAATTCACTTCCTCTCTCAGATTCATTTTCACTCTCGGATTCACTTTCGCTTTCAGATTCACTCTCACGCTCGGATCCACTCTCTTTCTCGGATCCACTCGCTTTCTCAGATCCACTCGCTTTCTCAGATCCACTCGCTTTCTCGAATCCACTCTCTTTCCCGGATTCACTCTTGTTTTCATCCTGCGCAGCCGGAGGATGCCCGATATCTTCTGTCTTCCCTTCCATAAGTGACAAATCCCCAGCTGCCTTGTTCACGATCGTGTTTTCTTCTGGATCCCCAGCGTGAAATAACGTATTCTCCGCACTTCCCGTCATCAGATGTAAATCCGGTGCGCTTTCTGCCGCAAAGGCAGCTCCTTTCACCAGATGACGCTCTGTATTCCCGTCCATCCATACCGCGCTGCCGCAGATCACACTCGCCGTCGCTGCCAGACCACAGATGAGATACTTTCCGTCAGCGCTCTTCCTGCTGTTCTGCCGCCTGAGCGGTCTGTCACTTTGCATGTTATTTTGTATGTTGCTTTGTCTGTTGTTTTGCCGGTAACTTTGTCTGTTGTTTTGCCGACTGCCTTGTCCATTATTTTGCTGACTATTTTGCATGCCATTCAGCCGGTCATTTTTTCTGTCATCCAGCCGCTCACTTTGTCTGATATTTTGTTCGCCAGCTCTCCTGTCCTTCTTTCTGATCCTCTTTTCTCTCAAATCCGTCTCCCTTTCATCTGTCCATACTCTCTTTTCTGCGTCTGCTTTCCCTTTCATTCGCCCATACACTCTCCACCGCTTCTGCTTTCCCTTTCATCCACCCATGATCTCTTCACCGCTTCTGCTTTCCCTTTCATCCATCCATGATCTCTTCACCGCTTCTGCTTTCCCTTTCATTCGCCCGTACACTCTCCGCTGCTTCCGCCCTCTTCTTTATCTGTCCATACTCTCTTTTTCGCTTCTGTTCTCTCTTTCATTCGTCTGCATGCACTTCGCCGCTTCTGCTTTCTCCTTCATCCGTCCACGTTCTCTTCACCGCTTCCAGCGCCGCCGCGTATAATTCCCGGCATTCCTCCCGCAGCGCTTCCGGCTCTGCGTTTTCTCTGATGAATTCTTCCATCGCCTCCAGTACAGGGGCGGCCTGTCCCAGCCCTATCCCTGCCCTGTACAGATCACCGGAATGCATCACGAAGCAGGACAGGATTTCCTTTGCAACCGCACGTTTTACGGCAGTCATCTCCGCCGCAGGATCATCCAGATCCCACAGGCGGATCAGATCCTCCCAGTAAACAGCATAATCTGCCAGCTGCCTGCCCTCTGTATCCTGTTTCCCCAGTTTCTGGTAATAACCGCCAATTTTTGCATGAACCCTGGCTGATTCAAACCACCAGGGCGGCCTGTCCTCCGCACCTGCATGCTCCTTTTCAGACTCTTCCGGATCTGTCCCCGGCTCTCCCTGCTGATCTTCGCAGGATGACAGGGCCCGCTCAAACCATCGCACAGCCGCACTTTTACCGCCGGCCCCCTCATAGAAATACCAGTAATCGACACCCAGCCGGTATGCCAGGGTTCCAAATCCGGCCGAATGCGCGCTCAGCAGCTCCAGAGCCGTGGAGGACATTCCGGGCAGCACTGTAAAAAAGAGTCTTTTCAGTACTTCCTCTTCCTCCATGCTGAACAGGTAATCGTCCTCGATCCGCTCCAGCAGTCCCTCGCACCAGCCGCTGTCCGTCGGGCACAGGTTTGCCGCAGACTCATAGCAGGCAGCGGCCTGAAGAAAGCCCAGCTCATCCGCCTGCCGAAGAAGTGTCCTGTATTCTCTGCGCGTTTCTTCCGCCGCCTCTGTGCGGATCTGTTCAGGCCCCCGCGGATCCGCGGACATGCTCCTGCAGGCAAAGCTCACCGCAAGTGCAAGAAAGCTCAGTGCAGCGGCGCCCCTCCAGAGCTGCCTTCTGTGGAGATAGCTCTTCTCCGCCCTCTCCAGGCCGCTGCGCAGTGCATGGTCATCCTGAAAGCGCTTTTCCGGATCCGTCTGCAGGCAGCGCGCCAGGAAGCGCCCCACGCTGCGGTTTGCTGTCATCGATCCTGCAGCACACCGCTCCGCGCCGGAAAAGCTCTCTGGCATCCGCCTTTTGTACATCTGTTTATTCCCGGGCGCCGAGCCGTACAGGCAGTAATAAAGCGCCGCGCCGAGACCGTAAAAGTCCGCACGCGCGTCAATATCCGCACCTGTTTTTTTCTGCTCCGGCGCTGCAAATCCAGGTGTTCCATAGCAGACCGGAAGTTTCAGCCCCGGCCTTGCGAAGTCAGCCGCTCCGAAATCTATCAGCATCAGATGACCGTCCGTCCGGAGCAGCAGATTAGACGGCTTAATGTCCAGATGCAGGACCGGAGGCTTTCGGGTGTGCAGATACGCCAGCACCTCCGTCAGCTGCCGGGCAGCCGAAAAAAAGACTTCCGGAGTCAGTTCCTCTCTTGTCAGCCCGGACAGCGGCTTTCCCCTGACATATTCCAGGATCAGCCACAGCTGCCCCTGATCCTCAAATGCATCAAAGATCTGCGGAAGCGCCGGGTGCTTCAGGCGTTTCATCATATTTAATTCGTGAAGCCGCCGGCCCGGCACATCCGTTTTCAGAAGCTTTGCGGCCCGCAGCTGCTCTGTCGGGCAGTGCTGTACCAGATACACCGTTCCCTCTCCGCCTTTTCCAAGCTGACGTATCTTCCGGTAATCACGGCCGATCCATACGTTCGTATCCGGGCCTTCCATTTTTGTCAGTCCTGCGCCCCCCTCCCGTTCTCTTTTATGCTGGTATGCTGTCTGCAGTCTCCGGGAACGCCGTTCCCTCGACACATCTTCCGCTGTAAATCCCCTGCTGCAGATATCTTTGTTATGGACATCCTCTTGCTGTAAATATCTTTTCCCGTGGATGTCTTCTGCCGCAAATACCTTTTGCCGTGGACATCTCCTGCCGCAGGTATCCTCTGCCGCAAATACCTTTTGCCGTGGATATCTCTTGCCGCAGGTATCTTCTGCCGCAGGTATCTTTTGCCGCAAATATCTTTTGTCACGAATATCTTTTGTTGTGGATACCTTTTACTGTGAATATCTTTTGTTGTGAAATCTCTGGGCGATCCGCCCCTGACAGGACACACTGCCGGTGCCGGAAATCATCCGGCAAGGCAGCTCATCCCGCTGTCATATTGCAGATATGTTTTTGATTTATATTATATATAATCTCATATAATATATAAGTGTATTATTGCTCACTTTTCAAGAAATGTCAAGCCCCTTATTGCATTTTTATTTCTCTTTTTTGCCGGAGCTTCCTCTGTCTCATTTTCTTATGTTTCCGGTTCTTTTGCGGCGGCTTCCCCGGTCTCCATCTCTTTTAGTTCGTCTTCCTCTGCTTCTTTCTGCTGAAAGTAGGAATCAATTCCGTCTGCGATCCCCTCTGCCATCAGCTTCTGCACAGAGGGATCCGCCATACGCATGTCGTCCTCCCGGTTGGTCATAAAGCCCATCTCCAGGATCATAACCGGCAGGCGGCTCCAGTTGATCCCCGTCATATCGTCATAATACTGGACATCCAGCGATGCAAAACCGGTCTTTGCGCAGTATGCATCCAGAATGCAGTCCCCAAGGAGAAAGGAATCCCCGGACAGGTCCCCGACATAGGGATTGGAAGGGGACGGGACCATCGCAAGCGCGCCGCTCACACTCGGATCATTCAGGCCATTCGCATGTATCCGGACAAAGATGTCTCCGCCCTGTTCATACGCCATCAGCGCACGTTCCGAATTGCTGACTGCAGTCTCGTTGTCCTCTCTGGTCAGTATCACCTCATAGCCGCGCTCTTCCAGCTCCGTGCGCAAAAGCAGGGAAATTTCCAGGTTCAGCTCATACTCCGGCACCCCGCTGAAACGGCCTTCCGTACCAGTCGACGCCTTTGCCTTCATTTCAGAGGCTCCCGGCCCGATCGGTTCCTGTCCGCTCATATCAACCCAGCTGCCCTGGTGACCGGGGTCAATCGCCACCGTGTACTTTTCCGTGTTCTCTGTCTCCTGTTCCGAACCTTCTGCTTCCGCCTGCAGCGAACCCTGAAACTCCTGTCCGGACTCACTCATTTCTTTCAGCACCGGCTTCTGAGCCTCCTGCACGGGCTCACTCATTTCTTCCGGCACCAGCTTCTGAACCTCCTGCACGGGCCCTCCTGCTTCCTCCGTCACCGGTTCCATCGCAAGCGCCCCGGCGGCAAATGGCTGCAGTGTCACTGACGCGGCAAGAAGGCCGGCCGCCAGGATTCTCCACGGCGATCTCCCTGTCCTGCATATTTCTGTTCTGCAGTTTTCCGTCCTGCGCAATCTTGTCACATGCATTTCTCTCTCTCGCATTTTCTGCCCCTGCTTTCCTTTTCCGCTTTCCGGCATGCCGGGCGCACATCCGTCCCTGCGGTCACCCCAGGATAGCGATTCGCAAATAACTACACCATATCACCTGCCTGATTTCCCGATTACACAAACCAAAATCCTCTGCGCAGCCCGCTGCACCTGCGTTTTTGATCTGCAGACTCAGAAAATCATTCCGCGCGATTGATCCAGTTATTTGTCTGACGCTATAATCGCTCAGCCCGCAAGTGCTTCCAGCTCCACGGCAACCTGTTCCTCGCAGGAGCGCATCGCCAGTATCGTCTTTTCCATCAGTTCCTCCAGCGTCCATCCAAGGCGTTCCGCCCCGTCACGTATAACGTCCCTGGAGCATCCGGCCGCAAAACGCTTGTCCTTAAACTTTTTCTTCAGGCTGGAGACCTCCATGTCCATCACGCTCTTCGACGGGCGCATCCTGGCGGCCGCGCCGATCAGGCCGGTCAGCTCGTCCGCAGCAAACAGAACCTTCTCCATTTCATGCCGCGGTTCAAGGTCACAGCAGATCCCATAGCCATGGCTGCAGATGGAATAGATCATTTCTTCGCTGACTCCGCCCTCACGCAGCAGCTCGGGCGCCTTCTGGCAATGCTCCTCCGGATACAGTTCAAAATCAATGTCATGCAGCAGACCGGTAATCCCCCAGTACTCTTCTTCGCTGCCGTAGCCGAGTTCGCGCGCGTACCAGCGCATCACACCTTCCACCGTCAGCGCATGCTGAATGTGAAACGGCTCCTTATTATATTTCTGAAGGAGTGCGAGCGCCTCTGTTCTTGATATTGTACTTTCCATTTTGTTTTCCTCCTTTTTTCCTGCTTTTCCTGCACGTCCATCCGGAATTTCGGCCGCGCAGGGTTCTTCCATAATTATCCGTATTATTACATAATAACTTTAGATTTTCCAGTTATCGCGAAACTGCCAGCTTTCAAAAACGTAAATTTGCGGAAGAATCCCGCACAGCCTTTACACTGCTTCGGCAGGGCACACTCCGAAATGTCTGTCGCTTCCTGCGGCATTCCCCTTTCCGGTGTTTCCGTTTTCCCTGTCTTTATTATGCTTTCGTTATAGTGCTTCCTTTTTCTGTGCCTTTGTTTTCTATGCTTTCGTTTTATGTGCTTCTGTCTCCAGGGCTCTCGCCTGCTCCGCCCCCGGCATGTCCGCCCGATCTTCACCCTGCGGTTTTGTGCCCCGGATGACTCCAAAGCGGATAAACACCGGATACAGATAGCTCGCTCCAAATACTCCGAGCTTTTTGGGGCCTGTGACGATCCCGCCCAGCTCCCTCACCTTCCGGTAGGCTATGTACACGGAGGACTGAGTGATCGTCTTTTCCTTCCGGTCAACCACCATCTCGCCTCCGAGCCTTCCGTCTCTGCGCTCCTTGATCGTGTACGTAAAGGCCACGCCCGGCCGGGCGCCCCTTCCGGATGTGCAGAAGGGATAATTCTGGAACAGCACGATCGCCTGCCACAGGAGTTCTTCGTCCCAGCAGCCTGCCAGCCGTTCGCAGATCTCCTTCCGCTCCCGGGCCAGCTGTCCGTCTGCCGCATCTCCGTTTGATCTCCCTGATTCATAAACGTTCTCCATTGAATATCATCCCCGGCCTTACTGTCGTCAGAAAATCTGCATGATCCACTCCCTGCCCCAGCCTTCCGTCCCGATCCTGATCAGCGCCTCTGTTTCCTCTCTATATTATGCTTCCACACCTTCGCTGTCAACACTCTATCCTGCTGATGCCTCGCTTTAGGCCCACAGATCCGGCGGGTCTGCCTGCGCAGATCCCGGCTGACGGATCCCGGCGCAGAGGCAGATCCCGGCCGGGAAGCTCCCCTCGCAGACAGATTATCTGCGCAAAAAATCCCTGCACAGAACGGAAGCTTCTGTGTGCCCGCCTTTTTCTGCACACCCGGCGCCCCTCCCAGGGCAGCAAAAAACGAGGCCGCCGCAATATACGCGTCGGGCCGTCACAGATCCGTTGTCCGCCTGGTACCCGTTACCCCTGCCTCATCCCCTGCCGTGCAGTGCACGTGGATCCGAGGGGCATACATTCCGGGATACCCTGTTGGCAGACATGTGTACAGCTGGATCGTAACAAACCTTCCTAAGTATATTTTGCGGCAGCCTCGCACTGTCCTGTCATGTTCTCTCAGGTCAGCCCTCGATTGCCCTCCTGAGCGCTTCCTGATGGCGGCGAACCTGCTCGATGCTGTCTACGCCTACATCTCTCAGATGCTCTCCGCCTTCGTACTCGGAGCTTAAAAAGCCCTTGTAGCCGGCCTTCTTGAACGCCTCGACGACCTCCGGGATCGCCACAGCCGTCTCCTTGTAGTCCTCATGCACATTGTAGAATTTTGCATGGGTGTGGAAAATGTAATCGATATTGTCGATGAGATCCTGCGGCTCCGACCACGAATATGTGAAGGAGGTTCCGGCGTACATCATGTCTGCCGGGCCGCCGCCTGCCTTCTCGACCGCCTCGTTCATTTCCTTCATACCGTTGGCCATGCGGTACTCCATGTTCGCCTTGCCGAGGTCCAGATCATATTTGATCTTGACGAAGCCCTTCGCAACCCTCTGCGCGTACGCGTCGTCGACGATCTTCAGGCACTCTTCCTTCGCGCCCATGCGCAGCGCCTTGTCGCGCAGCACATCCGGGATGTTTTTGCAGAAGATGCCCATATCCGGGATGAAGCCGAAGAACTTCGTGCCGGTGCGGTTGATCATCTCCATGTAGCCGTCCGCCCAGCCGGAATTCAGCGAGAACGGCGCGTGAACCTCAAGGCCGATCTTCACATTCATCTTCTCCGCGTATTCCAGGCTGCCCTCGATGACGTCCATCGGGGTGGAAACCAGGGTGCGCAGTACCGGGAAGCCAAGCATGGATGCGAGGCGGATGTCTCTGCACATCATGTTGACCTGCTCGCCCAGGGAGAGGGTGCGGTTGGAGTAGATGCGGTTCTCAAGGAACGCATCGTAGCAGGACGGCTCCAGGCCGTATTTCTTCAGCATCTCGAACCAGTGAGCGCGGAACTCCTCGTCCTCGATCGGCTTCGGGAATTTCTTGATCATCTGCTCTGCAAGAAGCTCAACGCCGGTCGCGCCGGTCTTAGCTGTCTCACGCAGGCAGCCCTCGAGGTCAAGTTTTCCATCATAATATTCATCCTGATAGCTGTACAGGGAAATACTTCTTTTGATATCGTAGCTCATCACAGTCTCCTCCTTATTCAATTACAAAATCAGCTTCTGCCGTCGAAACGTTCGGGAATGGCATATAGGACGGTACAATCGTCGTAACGGTCGTAATGTGATGGCTTCCCTTTGCAAGTCCGCCTTCCTTCTTTACGTTCACGGTTGCAAACTCGCCGAATTCCCAGCGGTAATCCGAATCTACCACGGTGAGCATCTGATCCAGTGTGAAGGTCTCGCCGTTGACTGTCATGCTGATATCCTCACGGGCATAGTCCGTGCCGTCCACGTTTACCTTGATCTCGTGCACGATGGACAGGGTGAATCCGCGGTAATACTGTGCCTTGTACTGGAACTGGAAACCTGTGATTTTTCCATCTGTCTCAATATTTTTGAATCCTTCCGGATTAAAGATCTGTCTAGCAGCCATTTTGTTCTTTCTTCCTTTCTAAACTTACATGCCCGCAGGCGGGGCACTGCCATGAATGAAGGCCTGCCCGTCCGGCCCCGGCCATCCGGCGCATGCGCACCGGCGGACGCCGTCCGGGGTTTTCCCAATAAACTGCGAAGGGAACTGCCGCAAACATACAGCAAGGGTACGCCTGTATCCAAGCCTATTTTACAACAGTCCCCTCACAAAGTTGCTCTATGTGCAATAAAATATTGGAGGTATTTTATGTGCAGCCGTTTTTAGAAGAATACTTCCTTGCCTGTCTCAGCGGACTTGTAGATGCCCTCAAGGATCTGGGTAACTACATATGCCTGCTCCGGCTTTACAAGCGGCTCTGTGTCGTTGATGATCGCTTCCAGCCACTGCTTCTGCTCGCGAACGCCCTCTGCCGATGCGCCGCCCTCGAAGAAGTCAACAACGCCTGCAGGAGAGATCGTCTTCTCCATCAGCTGGCCGTGCTCAACCGTGTTGTAGATGAGCTCGTCCGTCGCATAGCTGCCGCCGTGATGGATCTCAGCGCCGGCCTTTGTGCCGCACAGAGTTGTGGATGCTTCCATGGACTTCAGAACGTTCAGAGCCCAGGATGCCTCAAGGTAAATGCATGCGCCGTTCTTCATCTTTACAAGGCCGAATGCAGAATCCTCTACCTCAAAGGTCTCCGGATCCCACGGTCCGAATACGTTGCCCTCCGGTCCTTCCGGAAGACGGCCAAGCTTATAATTTACAACGCCGGATACGGAAAGCGGCTCGTAGTTGTTCATCATCCAGAGCGTGATATCAAGCGCATGGGTTCCGATATCGATCAGCGGACCGCCGCCCTGCAGGGCCTTGTTCGGGAATACGCCCCAGGTCGGAACTGCTCTTCTTCTGAGTGCATGAGCCTTTGCGAAATAGATCTCGCCGAGCTCGCCGGCTTCACAGGAAGCATGCAGAGTCTGTGTGTCGTCTCTGAGACGGTTCTGATAGCCGATCGTGAACTTCTTGCCGGACTTCTTCCAGGCATCGATCATCTTCTGCGCGTCAGCGGTGCAGTGAGCCATTGGCTTCTCGCACATAACATGCTTGCCGGCTTCAAACGCAGCTACCGTAATCGGGCAGTGAGAAACGTTCGGGGTGCAGACATGAACCACATCTACGTTCGGGTCATTTACCAGATCCTTGTAGTCTGTGTATACCTTGGCGTCTGCCGTGCCGAAGTCAGCTTTTGCCTTAACTGCGCGCTCCTCGATGATATCGCAGAATGCAACGATCTCGTTCAGATCCGCATTAGCCTTCAGGGACGGCATATGCTTCTGATTTGCGATACCACCACAACCAACAATTCCTACTCTTACTTTTGCCATTTGTAAGCCCTCCTGTTTTATTTGATAATTTAATTATAACCTTTTTTTGTGAAACGCCTATTTCTATTTTTTTCTCTTTCTTTTATCTTTTTTGCCCTTTTTTGCCCCGGGGCCGCCGGAGAGGTAAAATAAGTTAAAATCATGCGCATTTTTTTGTCCTCGACAGAGTCCGCGGCAAAATTCTGCCTCTGTCCCGGCAGAGCCCGCGGCAGTATCCTGCACGCTGCCCGGACATCAGGCATTTTCCCCGCGGTGCCGCGGATGCTCCCCGCCCCCGGCTTACCGCTTTTCGATCGGCTCCACAGAGTGAATGCAGTCGATCTGCTCCCGTTTTGCCGCGGTTCCCGCAGCCCAGTGGACCGCGTTGCGGATGATCCTGCGGACATACTCATTGTAGTAGGAGCGGTTCGTCTCATGGCCCGGCTGGAAATAGAAGATCCTTCCGCAGCCTCTGGTCCAGGTGCAGCCGGAGCGGAACACCTCTCCGCCCCTGTACCAGCTCATGAAAACCTGGTCGTCCGGCGTCGGGATGTCGAAGTGTTCCCCGTACATCTCTTCTGTCTCAAGCTCAAAATATTCCGGTATCCCGCGCGCGATCGGATGCGCGGGGGCAGACGTCCACACGCGGCAGAAGTCCCCCTCCCGCCAGCGCAGCGTCCCGCTCGTGCCGAGCAGGAGCTGCATCGGCTTGCACATGTGGGCGGAATGCAGGAAAATAATCCCCATCCCCCTCCAGACGTAATCGCGGACGCGGAACGCGATCTCGTCCGGCACCTGTTCATGAGCGACATGCGCCCACCAGAGCAGCACGTCCGTATCGTCGAGCACCTCGCGGGTCAGCCCGCATTCGTCCATGTCGAGCGTCGCGACGTGGCGGACGACCAGCTCCTCATCCTCCTCCACAAGCCTCTTCAGCGTCCCGTGGATCCCTTCCGGATGGATCTCGCGCAGCTCTCTGGTTCTCTCCAGCACAAAGCGCCGCGCTTCCTCATTCGCAAGCCAGTGTTTCGTGAACTCAAATTCCTTCTCACCCATCTGATCCTGGACATTTTCATTCCAGACCGTAACTCTGATCATAATCTGCCTCCTTGTCATGTATCAAGATGCCGGTATCAAATGATGCCATATGGATTGCTCCGTGTGTTTTATATAATTGCCTTTTCCTTCCATTTTCCGCGCGCATAGAATATGCAGGTCACGCCGCAGCCGATGATCCAGGACACCAGCAGCGAGACGAAGATAAACTCCTGTCTGCCCTGCGGATACGCCTCAGATCTCGTGAGCCAGCAGAAGAGATATGCCATCGGGACGCGCAGGATGACCGTCTGGAAGATCGAGATCCACATCGGGGTCATCGTGTCGCCCGCGCCGCGCATCACGCCTGAGAGGCTCTGCGTCACCGCCATCGCGATGTATCCGGCTGCCAGGATCCGCATCATCTGCATGCTGAGCTCCGTGAGCTCAGGCGTGTTTGTGAAGATCCCCATCAGATGTTTGCCGAAGAGCAGGATCATGACGGTGAGGACCGTCGACGTTCCGACCGCCAGCAGGGTTCCCTGCTTCGCGCCCTTTGAAACGCGTTCCGTCTGCTTCGCGCCCATATTCTGCCCGGCATACGTCGTCATCGCGGTTCCGAACGAGAAGTTCGGAAGCATCGCGAATCCGTCCACGCGCTGCACGATCACGTTGGCCGCAATGAACTGCTCGCCGAAGCTGTTCGTCAGGGACTGGACGACGATCATCGACATGGACATGATCGCCTGCGTGATGCCGGAGGGCAGGCCGAGCTGGATGATCTGCATCGCATATTTCTGGTTCCAGCGCATGTACGTCCGCCCCATGTCAAACAGGTCGCGCATCTGGTACAGCCTGCGCAGGCAGAGCGCGGCCGAAACCGCCTGTGCGATCGCGGTCGCCAGTGCGACGCCGCTCACGCCCATATGAAAATTGATCACGAACACCAGATCCAGGATGATATTGAGGATGCTGGCGACGACCAGATAGATCAGCGCGGAGATCGAGTCTCCCAGCCCTCTGAGCACTCCGCTCAGGATATTATAGAACGCCATGCCGACCGAGCCCAGGAACAGGATGTGCAGATATCCGGTACACCAGTCGATGATCGAATCCGGCGTGCGCAGAAGCTCCAGGAACGGGCGGGCCGCCAGCGTTCCCACAACCATCACAAAGATTGTCGCAAAGACCGTCAGGATAATGCAGTTCCCGACCACATGGGAAAGGCCCGTCCGGTTCTTCGCCCCGTAATACTGCGACACCGTGATGCTCGCGCCCATGCCGACTCCCACGAAAAGCACCAGGAGCAGGTTCAGGACCGGGCCCGCGCTCCCCACCGCGGCCAGCGCGTTGTCCCCGACGAAGTTTCCGACTACCACGCTGTCCACCGTGTTGTAGAGCTGCTGCGCGATGTTGCCGAGCAGCATCGGGATCGTGAACAGAAGGATCTTTTCCCAGGGACGTCCCTCTGTCATGTCCACCACTGCAAATAATTTTTTCATAAACTGCATGTAATCACTCCTCATTTTTCTGTGTCCGGCATGAGATCTCACAACCATCCACACAGCCCGGGCCTGCAGCGCACGCCTGCTTCGGAGCCTGCGTCCGCAGCTACTCGTACAGATAGCTGATATGAATGTACTGGATCTCCTGTGCCTGCAATTTTGTCTCAAAGTTTAATACATTCTGCGTCACCTGGCAGGTGCGGATCTGGATGCGCGGCGTGCAGATCCGCTCCAGGTAGCCGGTCTCCGCCCGGGACAGGGAACCCGCGTCCCCGATCTTGTGCAGCTCCTCCTGGATGCTCCCGGACTCGCTGCTGATCGAGTAGGTCTTGATCTTGTATTTTCCGTTCTTCACATTGGTCAGCTGGTAATTCAGCTGCAGCGGCCGGCTGTCCTCAAACAGCTGGTACGCTGTTTCCATCTTCAGTTCATTTTCCTGCTTCAGGTAGTACCGGTAGTTCAGATGCCGGTAATTGTGGCACGCAACCGAGTAGTTGTTGTTGCCGTTCGTCGTCACGATGCTGTTTTTGCCGCGGAACAGCAGGTATTTCCCCTGATAGTTCAGAAAACGGTACGCATAGAAGGCCGGCTTTTTGATCCCGCTCGCGCTCACAAGCCCGCAGCCGCCGAACAAAAGCCTGTTCGTGTCCAGATGCTCCGCAAAGATATCCGAGCCGGTCCAGTAGCCGAGGACGCCGACCCTGCCAAAGCAGTCGATGATATTCTTGAGGATGTAGGCGCCTTTATAGCAGCTGTCGTTCAGGATGTTCCGGTTCGAGATGGTGGAGCTCCACTCTGTCACGTGTATCTCCGCATCCTTCAGCGGTGAGTCCGCGATGATGCTTTCAGCCATCTCCAGCTGGTTCTTCAGAAAATCGCGGTCGGCGGACTGCCGCGCGTAGGCCGTCCCGTCCTCATCCCCCCGGATGTACGGGTAGCAGTACAGCGAGAGGAAATCCGGCCTGCAGCGCTTCTCTCCCCAGTCCCGGACCAGCCGTTCCAGATTCACGCTTCCGTACTGGATGCCGATGCCGCCGCCCCCGACACGGATCTCCGGGGAATGCTTTTTCACCACATCATAGATGCATTCAAACACCTCCCAGAAATGCCCGTCGTACGACGCCCTGTCAAAATCCTCGCCGCTCCACTGCTCAAAATACCAGGTTTCCACCTCCTCCAGGCCATAGCGGTTGATCAGGTGCGCCACAAACGCATTGAAAAAGGTGCGGAAGCTCCGCATACTTCGGAACGGGATCTCCCGCTGTTTTTTGTAAATCACACTGCCGAGCGTGCTGTGCAGCTCCTCCGGCTTGTATCCAAGCTCCAGATACGGCCGGATCCCGTGCTCCGTCAGGAAATCGAAAACGCTGTCAATCTTGTCAAAATGGTAGTCCCCGGTTCCGCTCGTCTCGTTCAGCAGCATGTTACCGCTGAAGATATCCCAGATCCGCAGATACGTAAATCCCAGGTCATTGCGGAACATCAGCACCTGCTCGCGCATGTCCGAGCGCAGAAGGTCCTCCATGCGCCCCGCGTTCAGCATCTTCTTCCAGTACGGAACGTACTCCACGCGGTCCCGCGTGTTCAGCACAATGTAATCGTCCCCGCAGCTCACCTCCGGAGGGGTCTGAACCAGCTGACTGTCCAGATATTCAGAGACACGTTTTTCGAGAAGCTTTTTCCGGCCCTTCCCGCCGCCCTCGGCGCCCTCCGCCTCCGACGAAGCGGTCTTCATCTGCTGCCGGTATTCCGACGGCGTCATGCCATAGGAGCGCCGGAAGAGCTCCGTAAATGCCGCAGCGCTGGCAAATCCGTTCTCCAGGGCGATCGCCGTGACCGAGCCGTCCGTATACAGCATATCGTCCACAGCGTGGAACAGCCGGATACTGTTCACATAGTCAATAAAATTCATCCCCATCTTGTTTTTGATATACTTGGAGAGATAGGGGACAGACAGGTAAAATATCTCGCTCAGCTCGGAGAGCCGGAGCTTTTTCTTGTAATTGCTGTGGATGTAATTGATGATCGCGGCGATCCGGTCCTCGTCCTGGGCCTTTTCCCCCTCGAAGCGCCGGTCGTTGCTCTGAACCATAAAATTTTCCAGGAGGGTCCGCAGCAGCTGGTAATACAGGCCCTCCAGGATTACCTTCCCATAGGGGGCCTTTTCGAAGTACAGGCTGAAGATCTGCTTCATAACCCGGCGCATGTCGTCATACGCCGCATTCCGGTTCAGCGCCGAATTGCACCAGAAAAACAGCTGGTTCGTGCCGAGCATATCGGCGAGCATCCAGAAATCGATCTCAAAGCAGCCGATCAGGACGTCGTCCCCGGACTGATAGGAATGTTTTTTGTTGGCATTGATCACAATGACGTCCTCAGGGTGTGCCTGGCAGATCCTGTCCTGGATGCAGATCTCCGGATTTCCCTCCAGAACATAGAGGATCTCGATCGACTGATGGAAATGCGCCGCCTCCATCCGCTCGATCCGGAATTCAAAATTCATGATCTGCCTGCCGTTTAAAATACTCCTGCGCATGGATCTGCTCTCCCGCTTCCGTCGGCCCGCGGCGCCCGCGAACTGCCCCGATCTTCGCATCCCGACTATTTTACACACCAAAGAAGACCTGATTATAAAAATCAAGTCTTCTTTCCTGCCAGTTACTTCCTGTTTTGTATTTTATAATAGATTTGCAATAAAATCAATCACAATCTTCTGCCCGTCTCCGGAACATTCCGGACGAATGCCGCGGCTCCCCTGTGCCCGGCAGCGGGCAGGCCGCTTTTCTTTACCCGAACACAGCCAATCACTCAAATGCAACCGACTGTCCGGTCTTCGCAGACTCGCGCGCTGCCTCCATCAGCGCCAGCACGCGCCTGGTCTCCGGGATCTTCACCAGAAATTCTTCTTCGCCATGGTAGGCCTTATAGTAATTCTCGAAGTAGTCCTCGTGCTTCGTGTCCGCCTTCGGCAGCTCCTCCGTCAGGATCGTGCCCTCCGCAGGCGGTCCGAACGACCTGGTCGGGCCGGCGGCCGTCATCGTGCGCGTGCCGCGTACATTCTTCAGCAGATGGGACGTGCGGACCACCTTGCCCTCCGGATCGAAGCCGTCCGAGTACGCAGTGCCCTTGTTGCCGCCCATGATCCAGTGGCGCTCAAACCACTTCTCGGAGATCTTGTCGGTCAGGAAGTACGTGCCCAGCTCGATCTCGCCGGTGATGCCGTTGTCAAAGCGGAGCAGGATCTTGAAGTAGTCGTCCACCTCGAAATTGATCACGTTGCGGATGTCCGCGAACACCGACTTCACCTTCGCGCCCTTCATCATCCAGAGCATCTGGTCGATCAGGTGAACGCCCCAGTCGAACAGCATGCCGCCGCCCTCGCTGATGTACACATGCCAGTCATGCATATTGCCGTTGAAGCCGTACAGGCTGCTCTTCACCGTGTACACGTCGCCCAGCAGTCCCTGGTCGTACACATTCTTCATCGTGCGGAAATCCGGATCGAATCTTCTCTGATGATGGATCGTGAACTTCACGCCGCACTCCCCGACGACCTTCACCATGTCGTCCAGCTCCTCCAGGTTCATCGCGATCGGCTTCTCGCAGATGATATCCTTGCCCGCGCGCGCCGCCTTGACCACGAGATCGTGATGCTGGTTGTTGTTCGCCACGATCAGCGCCACATCCACATCCGGATCCGCGAACAGCTCGTCCGCCGACGCGTAGCGCTTCAGTCCCTCCGGAACCTCCTCCATCTGCTTCGGGTCGATGTCGTAGATGCCGACCACCTCGTAGCCGTCCAGCCTGCTCAGCATGGCCAGATGCTCGTGACCCATAAATCCGAATCCCACAATACCTACTCTGATCTTGTCCATATCTGCCTCCCGGTTTAAAATTTGTCCGCGCATTTTGCCGCATGCGCCTGCGGTACTCTGTAACGCCGTTTCTTAACTGTTGTCTGTATTATACTCCTGCCAGAGCAGATTTTCTTCCCGGCAATTAACATCTTTTATTCGGAATTTTGTCCTGTGGATCCAAGACGGCCCTCGCATGTGCCTTCCGGGGTTAAAAAACCGCAGCGATTTTTCGCGCTGCGGTGTAAAAAGGCATCGGTTCAGTCAGCATATCACATTTCCGGGATCCTTGTCCATGTCCCTTATCTCCATGGGATTCTTTCCCGTGAGCTTTTTAAAAACAATATAAAAATAATTGTAATTGGAGAACCCTACCAGTTTATAAATATCGCTGCCCTTTTTGTTCGTCTCCCTCAGCAGGCGGGCAGCGGCCTCCACCCTGCAGGAATTCAGATAATTTGCAAAGCTGACTCCCGTCTCTTTTTTGAAGATCCTGCCGAGATAAGCAGTATTTACCCCAAACTCCTCCGCCAGGTACTGCAGGGACAGGTTCATATCGGCATACTGCGCCTTCACCCTTCTGAGTGTGTCAGAGACGATTTTGCTGTACTCCGCATTCATATTGTCCTGATAGTATTCTGTGCACCGGCGCAGCAGGTCTGACAGGATTGCTTTCACACTTTCCCCGTCGCAGGCCACTGCAAGCCGGTTGAGCGCCTCATCCTTCTGCGCTGTCAGATGAACCCTGTCCACTGCGAACTCCGCGGTCATAAACCGGAACAAAAAGATGATGATCTCCACGGCGCGGTTCCGACAGACATACAGATCCATACAGGGCAGCTCTTCCTCCCATTTTCCCAGCTTTTCCTCCAGATAGGAGTCCGTCTTTTTCCCGTCCCCTTCTTTTATCAGTCCTTCGATCTCCTCCTGCCGGATCAGAACCGCCGACTCTTTTCCCTGATAATACGCCTCGATCTCTCCCGCGAACAGAACCGTCGCCGCGTCAAACACAAATTTGTATCTGAGCACACGCTCCGCCTCCTGATATGCACTGTGCAGGCTGCGATAGGATCTCACAGGCGTGCTCACGGAAAAATATGTCCTTTCTGAAAATTTCCGGTTTATCCCCAGGAGCAGGCCGTTCAGCATTTCCCCGCAGCCAAGATGAATGTCTGTCCCCTGCACATCCGTGAGAATACAGACCACCCCGCCCGAAAGATTCCGGAAAGCATATCCTTTCTTCCTCTCTTCCAGAAACATCTGGCAGGTCTCCAGTATCTCCGTCTTCGCGTACCATGCGGATCTGCCGCCCGCATCCGCCTGCTCCGATTCCAGTCTTGCCACCGCCAGAAGGCCGGTTCCGAAATCCACCTCAAAAAGCTCCTGCTTTTCCCGGAATTCCAGAGCCGATATGGAATTGGTCATAATTCTGTTGAAAAAACTGTTCCTTGCCGTTTCCAGTGTCTCGTCTTTTTTCCAGCGGAAGAGCCTCTTCTCCCCGGTCTGCTGAAGCTGCTCCTCTATCGTCTGGAGAAGCTCTCCCCTTCCCACCGGTTTCAGGAGATAATCCACCGCTCCGCATTTCATGGCCTGCTTCACAAAGGCGAAATCATTGTATCCGCTGAGAACAATGATCCTGCAGTTCAGCTCCCGCTCCTTCGCCTCCCGGAGCAGCTCCAGCCCGTCCATTTCCGGCATCTTGATATCTGTGAGGACGAAATCCGGCTCACACTCCTCCATCAGCCTCAGGGCTTCGCGTCCATCGGAGGCCTCCCCGCAGATCTCGATATCATAGTCGGACCAGCAGAGCATTTTCGATATGCCGGTCCGGATCTGAGCTTCATCATCCACAATCAGCATCCTGTACAATCCGCCCCATCTCCCCCTTCGTCATGGCCGGAATCCTGATCTTAACAGCTGTTCCGTAGTTTTCTATGCTTTTGATCTGCAGCCCGTACCGGTCCCCGAACATCAGCCGCAGCCGCTGATTTACATTCTGCAGCCCGACACTGTCAAATTCATCCTGCCTCTGGTAATCGTGCAGCTTTTCGCATATCTCATTCAGTTTTTCGCCGGGTATTCCCCGCCCGTTGTCGTATACCGTCAGCTCCAGATCCTGCTCCTTTTTTCTTGCATAAATGCCCACGATCATTTTATCGCCTGTATTGTTCAGTCCGTACTTTATCACATTCTCCACAAGGGGCTGCAGGATCAGCTTGGGGACTGCATAATCCAGATATTCCTCCCTGACGTTCATACTGAACTCCAGCTGATGGTTATAGCGATAGGACTGCAGTACGAGATAATTGCGCACATAATCCAGCTCCTCATCCAGCGTCGTCAGCTTCTCCCCGGTCCGGTTTGTCCATCGGAAAAGGCTGCCGAGAATAGCGATCATGTCCGCCGTCTCCGTATCATTGTTCGACAGCGCCTCCGCCTTTATGCTCTCCAGCGTATTGTAGAGAAAATGCGGATTGATCTGCGTCTGCAGCGCATTGATCTCCGCATTCTTCCTCTGGATCTCCGAGTGGTATACCTGCTTCACATACGCATTCAGCTTCCGGCACATTTCGTTGAACTGCATGCTGATCCTGCCGATCTCATCCCTGGACTGAACCGGAAGCTCCACCTCAAAATTTCCTTTTTCAAGCTCTTCCATGGAAGCCATCAGCACATGGATCTTTTTCCGGAAGATCCTGTAGATGATCCAGGCAAACAGAAGGGTCACAAAAATAGCCAGAAGCAGTACGCCGATGATCTGATCGCGGATCCTGTAGATCTGTGAAAAGAGCAGGCGCTCGGACAGCTGATACGCCACGCTCATCTCAGAGCTTCCGAGACTCTGCCTGCTGCTGTAGATTTTCTGTCCGTCGGCCATGCCGTCCTCTTTCAGCTGTCTCCCGCACATCTCCCTGTGATTGGAATACAGAATCTGGTCCTGCGCGTTCAGCAGAAAGACCTCACCCTGAAGCACATCCGAGGAAAACAGTGTGTCCTCGATCTGCGCAAGAGGAATATTCATGATATAGATTCCGACCGCTTCCCGTGACGGAAAAAAGGACGTGTCGAATATTTTCCCCATAAAGCTTATGACTGGTTCTCTCTCCTGAATACAGTACCGGTCGGGGTCGTCATAGACGATGAGCATATTTTTCTCCGAGCGGAGAAGCTCCTGCACAGTCTCCTCTGCCAGAAAATCGTAGCTCGGCACCACGGCCTGCGTTGCCTGGCGGCTGTAAGAGTACACATTTCCCCGATCCGATATCAGGATCACATCGCTGATATTTTCATCCGCGTACCCGATCCCCGAGAAGAAGGTCTGCATTGCCGAGATGTTGTCGTATTCGTAAGCCTCCGCCTCCGTCCTGGAGATCCTGGCGATGATCGCCGAGATATCGCCTCCGTGAATATAATTTCCCAGACTGTAGATCCTGTTGTATTCCCTCTGCATAAAATCAGAGAGCATCTGACGTTTGTTCTCACCGAGGGCAAGCTCCTTGTCCTTCAGTATCGAAGAGAAGGTTCTGGTCGCAAAGAGGGAGACAAAAACAAGGGAGATCACCAGAACTGTTTCAAACAGAAATGTGATCTTGAGAAAACTGTCTGAATCACAGTATTTCCTGTACAGCCGTTTCAGCAGCCCCTTCATTTCCACACCCTCTTCCGCAGCCGGTTTCATCCGGATCTTTGTCCTGTGCCCTGTAATGAATTTTATCATATTTAAATCCGCAGTGCCTTAAAAATCTTTGGAAATCCTCTATCCTTTCACGGCGCCCGCCGCCAGGCCGCTGACAAACTCCTTCTGCGCGAGCAGATACGCGATCACGATCGGCAGCGTGGCGAACATGACGTAGGCAAACACGCTCCCCCAGTCAGAAGCATATGGTCCTATGGCCGTGTAGATCCCCACGGTGATGGTCTTCACCTGGCCGATCAGCAGCGGCGTCAGAAAATCGTTCCACATCGACAGACCGATAAAGATAGCCACCGTCGTCGTACAGGGCCTTACAAGCGGCATCACGATCTTCCAGAAGATCACGCCGTCCCCCGCACCGTCGATGATCGCCGCCTCCTCCAGCTCCAGGGATATCCCGCCGATAAATCCATGATACATAAACACGGAAAAAGAGATGCTGCCGGAGACAAAGATCAGGATCAGGGAAGGCAGATTTCCCACGAGGCCCAGTCTGCTGTACATGGTCACGAGCGGCACGTACACGATCACATACGGAACCATCAGGCCGAACAGGAAATATACGTAAAGCATACCGGACAGGCGGCTTTTCACTCTGGCCAGATAGTACGCTGCCAGCGACGATACCAGAATGCAGACAGACGTCCCGAATACCGTGATCAGGATCGAGTTCAGATACATGCGGTAAATATTCACGTTAGGGCTATTTAAGACGCCGATGATATTCTCCAGTGTAGGGTGAAGCGGCAGAGAAAGCGGCGACGCCGCGATCATTTTCGTCGGCTTGAATATGTTGACCACCGTGATATACAGCGGCACCGCAAAAATGACCGCCAGCACAAGCAGCAGGCCCATCAGGCACATATTCAGAAATCTGCTCTTTTTATCTGCGACTTTTCCCATGTCACACCTCCATCCTGCTTCTCACCTTCAGCTGAAGGATCGTTATGGCCGCGATCACTACGAAAAGGAACACGGCGATCGCCGAGGAATATCCGAGCATATTGTTGCCGAAGGCCTGCGTCACAATGTTAAAGGTAATGGTCTCCGTGGAATAGCCGGGCCCGCCGTTCGTGATTACCTTTACAATATCGTACTGCTTCATCTCCGTCATAATGCTCATGATCACGCTGATCGTGATCCCCGGCACGATCATGGGGAGTGTCACATACCGGAACTTCTGCCACCGGTTTCCGCCGTCCATGGTGCAGGCCTCGTACAGCTCCTCCGGCACCGTCTGTATGGAGGCCAGGTACAGCACCATGTGAAAGCCCAGGGTCCTCCATATCTCAATGACGCAGATGCTCTTCACGGCGTTGGAGGCGTTCCCGATGTAGTCGGCGGCCAGATTGCCCAGCCCCGCCATCTCCAGGATCCGGTTCAGCACGCCCGTGTAGGAGAGGATCGAGAGCCAGATGAAAGAGATCGCAACCGTGCTGATCACGTAGGGAAGGAAAAAAACGCTCCGGATGGCGTTGACCCACTTCCCCGCCTGATTCACAAGACTGGCAATAAAAAGGCCGAGCACGTTGACACTGATGCTCACCGTCAGAGTGATCGCCAGGGTAATGCCGATGGCATTCCGCAGCCTCATATCCCGCAGCATATCCATATAATTTTTCAGGCCGACGATGTGGTAGCCCGGCGAGATCCCGTTCCAGTCCGTAAAGCTCAGATAGAACGCCCCCAGAATGGGCAGTATCAGCAGAACCGTGTAGATCACAAAGGCCGGAAGCAAAAACAGCTTAGATCGTTTGCGCATAATTGTCTCCTTTGTCAGAAAAGGGGCCCCATACGGGCCCCTTTCGATTCTGCTCCGTTATTCGCCTGCAGCCTCCAGAAGGCGCTGCATTTCCGCGTCCCAGGTCGCAAGCTCCGCGTCCACATCTGCTCCCGTAAATACGTTCTGCAGGGATTTGCAGGTAAAGTCCTCAAATCCGGTAGGCATCGCGGTGTCGCCGACCAGCTTCATGATCTCCGGCACCAGCTCCACGCCGTCCAGGTTGTTGTAGAACTCAGTCTGGATCGGTCCCATCTCGTAGCCGACCGGCTCCTTGGTCACAGAGTACGTTCCGTCCGCCTGCAGATAATATCTGTAAATATCCTCATTTCCGCCCAGAACATATTCGCAGAACTTAAAGGCCTCTTCCTTGTGCTCGCAGCTCTCCGCAACGCCCCAGTACTGCGGCATTGTGCAGTAGCTCTTCACGCCGGACGGCGTCGGAACCATGAATACTCCTATGTCGTCGGTGGTCAGCCCTTCCCCGTCGTACGTGGCCGCAGACCACGCGCCGTCCATGAACATTGCCGCGCTCCCGTTCTTGAATTCCTCGGTCGCCTGGGTGTTGCTGAAGGACATGCTGCCTTTGTGGTAATACCCCGCGTCGATCAGCTTCTGCCAGTTTTTCAGATTCTCTGACAGCACGGAATCCGTCCACTTCACCTCGCCGTTCAGAACTTTCTCATTAAAATCCGGATATGCGGCCTGAAGCTCCGCGTTCGTGACGCCGACCCACCAGCCAAAGCTGGTCGCCCAGATGTCCGCCGCTCCGACACCCATCAGAGGGGTTTTCCCCGCTGCCACAAGCTTGTCGCAGACCTCAAGGAATTCCTCCCACGTAGCGGGCTCTTCTGTAATTCCCGCTTCCTCGAACTGATCCTTGTGATAATAGCACTGCGTCCTGAGCGCCTTGTAGGCCGGCACCAGCGTATGTTTTCCATTGTATGTGGCGATGGCCGCATCCTCGTATTTTCCAAGGAGCTCCTCCGGAACCTCCGCGTAGACTCCCTCCGTGGAGGCAAGATCCACCGGGTCAATGTTGATGTCCGGCATATTGCCCGCCGCGAGCATGGTTTTCAGAAACTGCGGCCGGGAATCGCCCGTCATAAGAACCTTTTCGATCTTGATGCCCGGGTTGTCCGCCTCAAATGTGTCAATAATGTGCTGCCACACCTCCGCCGTATAGTTGTCGGTCTCGAAAACGGCCCAGGTCAGCGTGACCTCGTCCTCCGCGGCCGCATTGAAGCCTCCAAGCATCGACGCCGCCATAATCCCGGCAAGAACTGCGGAAATGAAATGTTTTCTCATATCTGTCACCTCCATAAATTTTTAGATAAATCAAGTATAACTTTCCCATTTCATCTCCGCAACTTTAGAAATTATACTTTATTCTCACTTTTTATACCCGGGTGCATCCGCTGTTGCCATAGAATACCTGCGAAGCAGAAAAAGTTATCATCCTAAAGAAATTGCGGAAGGCGTCCCATTATCGAGACGCCTTCCCTGCTTCTTACTGCTGCCTTCTTCCGGGATGTTTTATGGAGATTAAAAATCCGCAGTGTTTTTTAACCCTGAAATTCTCCGGCATTCATAAAGTCCGCTCAGTTTTTCAGGAACTCCAGGAGCTCTTCGATCCATCCTTCTGCGGACTTCCCTTTCGCCAGTCCGCAGCCGTGGCCTCCCTGCGGATATATACGGGAGCAGACGCGCACTCCCTTTTCCTCTAAGGCAGCCGCCAGCAGCTCCGTGTTCTGATACGGCACCAGTTCGTCGTCGCGGCAGGTCCAGAGAAAGGCCGGTGGGAAATCCGCTGTCACATGCTTCTGGATCGACAGCCTGTCCCGCAGACGCTCGTCGCCTCCGCTAAGCGCCTGGAAGCTGGGCTCGTGTGCATACTGCGTAAAGTCGACAACCGGATAGAGGCAGCACACGGCGTCCGCCTTCGGCGATATCCCCCGGTAACGATCGGCCAGTTCCGGCTGCTCCGCTTCCAGATCCGCCATCAGGCACCGGTCGATCTCATCCGTGTATGCGCTCTGCGACACGCACAGATGTCCCGCCGCCGAAGCGCCCATAATGAGCACCCTCTCCGGGTCGATGCGGAAGCGCTCCGCATTTGCCCTCACAAGCTTTATCGCCAGCGCCAGATCCTTCTGCGGCTCCGGATAGCGGTTCGGCGCCACCCTGTACAGCAAAACGTACGCGGCATACCCCTTCTGTTCCAGATATTCCGCAAGATCGATGCCCTCATCCTGAACCGTAAGGCACTCATAGCCGCCGCCCGGGCAGATCAGGGCCGCCGGCCGCGCCGCAGCCGGCTCTTCCGGGGCCTTCTGCGTTCTGATCCGCATCAGGCACACGCTGTTCCTGTTGTTATCCCTCAGATCCGGAATAAATCCTTCCGGCGCGTCGTGCCACAGCGGTATAAATTCAAACCGGTGATCCTCCACGAGCTCTTCCACCCGCTCTGCCGCATTCAGCAAAATCTCCGGGATGAATGGGGCTCCCCACGGCATCTCAAGCTCCTGTTCAAGCTCCGAAAGCGTCCTGTCCCGGTATTCCTCCGTCAGGGCCGACAGTACGTTCCCCGGCAAAAAGATATTCAGATATTTCTGTATTTCCGGGCGTTCCAGGATCGCCCGGGCCGTATCATTTCTCGTAAAATGTCCCATTTTTGCTCCTTTCGGTTTTTCCTGCAGACCTGTGCGCGGCCGCAGAGCATCCGAGAAAGCGCGACGCAATGCGGCGTCTCAGCTCAGAGCCGCAGCCTTGGGTTTTCGCTTGAAGTCTCTGCACTGGCCCAGCTCGGAGCCGCAGCTCAGAACTTCACCGTCACCTGCTCGCTGAGGCAGTCCTCCGAGTTCGCGCCGACGAAGAGATTAAATTTGCCGTCCTCCAGCACGTATTCGCCCTCGTTGTTGTAGAAGCCCATGTCCTTCTTCGCAAGCACGAGCGTCACGGTCTTCTCTTCGCCTGCGGCGAGCGGCACGCGCGTGAAGCCCTTCAGCTCCTTCACCGGGCGCACGAGGCTCGCCGTGATGTCCTGCATGTAGAGCTGCACGACCTCGGTGCCGGACCGGTCGCCGGTGTTCTTCACGTTCACGCTGACCTCGAGCGCATCGGCCGTCTCCTGCACCTTCATATCGGAATACTCATATGTCGTGTAGCTCAGGCCGTAGCCGAACGGGAACAGCGCCTTGAACGGAGCGTCCAGATAGCGGGACGTGAATTTGCTCTTGCTGCCGGGCCGCCCGGTGCTCGGGTGGTTGTAGTAGATCGGGCACTGGCCTGTGACGTACGGGAACGAGGACGCCAGCCTGCCGCTCGGATTCTCGTCGCCGAGAAGCACGGCCGCGACCGCATTGCCCATCTGGATGCCCAGGTGCCAGGCTTCCACCATCACCGGCAGGTGCTCGCCCTCCCAGCCGAGCGCCATCGGCCTGCCGTTCATCAGCACCGTGACGAGCGGCCTGCCGGAATCCAGGATCGCCTGCAGCATCTCGCGCTGCCGGCCCGGCATCCCGGTCTCGGCCTTTGAGGACGCCTCTCCGGACATGCTCACCAGCTCGCCGACAACAGCGACGACGACATCGCCCTCCTCGCAGGCTTTCTTCACCTCATCGTAGTTGATCTCTCCCTCCGGGCCGCCGCACGCGTAGTAGGTCACGTTCGCCCCGGCGTTCTTCATGCCGTCGAGGATCGTCACACAGTCCTCGCGCTTCCAGCTCATCGCCCACGCGCCGATCACTTCCTCACTGTTCGCGGCCAGAGTGCCGACCAGGCTGATCTTCTGCTTCCGGTCAAGAGGAAGCACATTTCCTTCATTCTTCAGAAGCACGATGGACTTCTTCGCGGCCTCGAGCGCCACCTCCACATGCTCCTGCGGGAGCTTCTTATATTTCTCGATATTCTCTTCGGAGACGTACGGATTGTCAAACAGGCCGAGCCACATCTTTACGCTGAGGATCCTGCGCACCGCGTCGTCGAGAACCTCCATGGAGACTCTCCCCTCTTCAACCGCCTGTTTCAGGTGGTCCTTGAAAATGTGCGTGCCCATGTCCATATCGAGGCCGGCGTTCACCGCCTGCACGCCCGCGTCCATGTCGTCCTCCGCGATGCCGTGCGTCACACACTCTTTAATGCCGTTCGCGTCGCTGACCACGAAGCCCGGCATCCCGTACTCGCCCTTCAGGATCTTCCGCAGCGTGTACGGATTCACTGTGCAGGGAACGCCGTTCAGATCGTTGAAGGATGCCATTGCCGTCAGCGCCCCTTCCTCCACGGCCGCCTTGAACGGCGGAAGGTAGACGTTGTGCAGCTGCGAAATCGACATACTCGTCGTATTGTAATCCCTGCCTGACTCACAGGCGCTGTACGCCACATAGTGCTTCAGGCAGGCCGCCACATAATTCTCCGCCGAAGAGCGGTCACCCTGCAGGCCGCGGATCTTTGCGCACGCAAAGCAGGACGCCAGATACGGATCCTCTCCCGGCCCCTCCGAGACGCGGCCCCACCTGGAATCGCGCGCCACATCGAGCATCGGCGCAAAGTTCCACCCGATCCCGTGCGCCCGTGACTCCTTCGCCGCCACGCGCGCCGTGCGCTCAAAGAGATCCGTATCGAACGAGCCGGCCTCCGCGATCGCGATCGGATATACCGTGCGCAGTCCGTGGATCACGTCAAAGCCCATGATCAGCGGGATCCCGAGCCGGCTCTCCTCCACCGCGATCTTCTGCAGCTCGTTCGCCTTCACCGGATCGTCGCCCATCATCGAGCCGACCAGGCCCGCGCGGATGTCGTCCTCGTGGAAATCGCGTTTGGCCGTGGACATGATCTGCCCGAATTCCTCCTGCGAGATGCGCCCGTCGTTCAGCATCTCGATCAGCTCCGGGAACGGCACGCTGAAGCCTCCCACGATCGACGGCGACTCCTGGTTCATCTGGCCGATCTTTTCCTCAATCGTCATCTGCGAGAGCAGCTCCTCGACCCTCGCCTTCTGTGCATCTGTCAGCATATTCCAATCCTCCTGTATTTTTTTTCTCATTCCATTCCCCGGGTCTCTGCAGCTTTGCCGCATCAAATCCCCTGCAGCCTTTGTGACGCCGCCTCTGCCCGGAATCTCCTGATATTATTTATTTTAATTCAGATATATCTGCCGCCGCAACCAGATTTTTGTCATATATGCGGCTTTTTCTTGTCTTTGTATATATAGCCCGTCTCAAACACAGTATCATCCTTCCGGCTTCTCCCCTGCCTCCGTGATCAGACGCACGAGCTCCTTTGCCGCCACGCTGAGCACATCGCCCTGCCGTTTCAGCAGCGTAACATAACGTGTGGGCGGCTCTTCCGCTAGGGTGATGCGGTACAGCTCCGGCCTTTCATCCCCGTTTAAAAAATCCTCCGGGACAAACCCGATCCCCAGATTATTTCTCACCATCGGGAGAACCAGATCGGCCGTTGCGACCTCGATGACGGGCGAGAAGGGGAGCCCGTTTTCCGCGAACCACTGGCGGTACATTTCGTAAGTCCTGGTGCTGCCCGCGAGCGAGATCAGCGGATATTCCGCCAGATCGCGCAGCGGCATTTCCGCATCCGCAAGCTCGGAAAAATAGGGGCCGCAGACGGCTGTCTCACGTATCCGTTTCAGGGGCTTCGCCGTGAGGCCATGCGTTTCCCCTGTCGGTGTCGTGACGACTGCGAGATCCACAAGATTATTTTTCAGCGCCGCGACGGCCTGCGTGATCGTATAGTTGAGAATATTGAGGCAGATCCCCGGGTACTGCCTGCGGTATTCGTTCAGCACGGGGAGCAGAAAGGTGTGCAGGGCCGTCTCGGTTGCCCCCAGCGATACGACGCCGCTGCGAAGCGTCTTTGCACGGTTCAGCTCCGTCTCGGCGGCAGCGATCTGCTCAACGGCGATCTTAACATGCGCATAGAGCCGTTCCCCCTCCGGGGTCAGGCGGACGCCCCTGTTCGAGCGGACAAACAGCGTGCACCCCAGCGTGTACTCCAGATTTTTGACCGTGCGGGTCACATTCGGCTGACTGCTCACAAGCGCGTTTGCGGCAAGCGTTACATTCTGATATTTTGCGACATAGTAAAACACCTTATAATAGTCAAAACTGATATCCATTCCATTCACCATATAAACAACATATATTTACCATATCAACTATATATTTTTGATATATTCATACCTGTATTATAATGGGGACTGCTGCCGCACGTCAAGCATTCTGCCAAAAACCGCGCGGCTGAAAATAATTTGGAAGTGAAGTGTAACAGGCAGGGTCAAAATACTTCTGGCCCGGCATCATCCTGACAAAAGAAAGGGAGAAAATCATGAACAGAGATCTGACGGTCGGAAATCCGGACACCGTATTGTGGAAATTCTGCGTGCCGCTGTTCGGAAGCATCATCTTTCAGCAGCTCTACAACATCGCGGACAGCTTTGTCGCAGGAAAATTCGTCGGCGAGCAGGCCCTCGCCGCGGTCGGGAACAGCTATGAGATCACGCTGATTTTTATCGCATTCGCGTTCGGCTGCAACATCGGCTGCTCGGTCACAGTGTCGCAGCTGTTCGGCGCGAAACGCTTCCGCGACATGAAGACAGCGGTCTGCACGACACTCATCGCGAGCGGCGTTCTGTGCGCGCTGCTGATGGGCGCCGGGCTTTTGTTCAGCGCGGACCTGCTGCGGCTGATCCATACGCCGGACGAGGTATTTGAGGCTTCAAAATTGTATCTGGATATCTATATCCTGAGTCTGCCGTTTGTGTTCTATTACAACGTGGCGACCGGGATCTTTTCCGCGCTCGGAAATTCCAGGACGCCGTTTCTGTTCCTGATGTG
>CANRBX010000041.1 GCA_947628955.1 uncultured Lachnospiraceae bacterium
AAAATATTGACAAAAAATTTCCGCTGACCACAAGGGTTTGCGGATGATTTGCTTATATTAAACTTCGGAACTCAGGTGGTTTCAGCACTCTGTCTTGTGTATACAGAATGAATAACGAACCTGCTTTTTCAGCGATTATTTTGTGAAAAACATGGAAAACCGGGTGTTCCGGGCAAAATCTGCTTGATTTTTGCGGGAGGATAGAGTATTTTAAAAACAGGTGACAAGGGTGTTCCGCGCAGAGTGATGCTGGAATACCCTTTTGACGTATCTGGGACTGTTTTCCGGAACGTTTCCCGATGAGGCCGCAGGGTCTTCTCAGGAAACGCCGCCGGGGATCCGCAGGGCTTTTTCGGGAAATGCCGCCGGGGATTCGCAGGTTTTTTTCAGAAAATGCCGCCGGGGATCCGGGCGGAGGACAGGTTCGGGATGCGCCGGTTGTCCAAGACTGGAAGGAAAAGAGGAGATATTATGAGCGAATACTTTAATGTTGCACAGGTCTTCGGCGAGGACGTTTTCAGCGACAGAGTCATGCAGGAGCGTCTGCCGAAGAAAGCGTACAAGGCGCTGAAGAAGACAATCGAGGAAGGCACAGAGCTGGATCTGGCTACGGCTGATGTGATCGCTGCCGCGATGAAGGACTGGGCGATCGAAAAAGGTGCGACCCACTACACGCACTGGTTCCAGCCGCTGACCGGTGTGACGGCAGAGAAGCACGATTCGTTTATCACGGCCCCGAACCCGGACGGCACGGTACTGCTGGAGTTCTCCGGCAAGGAGCTCATAAAGGGCGAGCCGGATGCGTCGTCGTTCCCGTCGGGCGGACTGAGAGCGACGTTTGAGGCGAGAGGCTATACGGCGTGGGACTGCACATCGCCGGCATTTGTGCGCCATGACGCCGCTGGCGCGATCCTGTGTATCCCGACCGCGTTCTGCTCCTACACGGGCGAGGCGCTTGACCAGAAGACACCGCTGCTCCGCTCGATGGAGGCGATCAACACGCAGGCGCTCAGGCTGCTGAGACTGTTTGGAAATACGACTTCAAAGAAAGTGACGCCGTCCGTAGGGCCTGAGCAGGAATACTTCCTGGTAGATGAGAAGAAATTCCTTCAGAGAAAGGATCTGATCTTTACGGGCCGCACGCTGTTCGGCGCGATGCCGCCGAAGGGCCAGGAGCTCGACGATCACTATTTCGGCACGATCCGTCAGAGGATTGCAGGCTTCATGAGGGACGTCAACCTCGAGCTGTGGAAGCTCGGCGTCACGGCCAAGACGCAGCACAACGAGGTGGCTCCGGCGCAGCACGAGCTGGCCCCGATCTACGCGGAGGCCAATGTGGCGGTCGACCACAACCAGATCGTCATGCAGACGCTGAAGCGCGTGGCCTGCCAGCACGGCATGAAGTGCCTGCTCCACGAGAAGCCTTTCGCGGGAGTCAACGGTTCCGGCAAGCACAACAACTGGTCGATCACGACGGACGACGGGATCAACCTGCTCGACCCCGGCAAGACGCCGCACGAGAACATGCAGTTTTTGCTGGTGCTGGTATGTATCCTGAAGGCGGTTGACACGCACGCAGATCTGCTGCGCGAGTCTGCAGCCGATCCGGGCAACGATCACAGACTGGGCGCCAACGAGGCCCCGCCTGCCATCGTTTCGATCTTCCTCGGCGAGCAGCTGCAGGATGTGCTGTCCCAGCTGATCAACACCGGCATCGCTACATACTCGATCAAGGGCGGAACGCTTGAGACGGGTGTCAGGACGCTGCCGAGCCTGGCGAAGGATGCGACCGACCGCAACAGGACGTCGCCGTTCGCATTTACAGGAAATAAATTTGAGTTCCGTATGGTCGGCTCCCGCGACTCGATCGCTTCCCCGAACATCGTGCTGAACACGATCGTGGCCGAGGCGTTCTGCGAGGCCTGCGATATACTCGAGGCGGCGGACAATTTCGAGGACGCGCTGCATGATCTGATCAAGCGCTATGCGCGTGAGCACCAGAGGATCGTCTTCAACGGCAACGGCTACTCGGACGAGTGGGTGGAGGAGGCCGCGAGAAGAGGCCTGCCGAACATCAAGTCGATGGTGGACGCGATCCCGACGCTTGTGACCGACAAGGCGATCGCCCTGTTTGAGAAGTTCGGCGTGTTCACGAAGGCGGAGCTGGAGTCCCGCGTGGAGATCAAGTACGAGTCGTATGCGAAGACTATTAATATAGAAGCGCGTGCGATGATTGATATCGCGAGCAAGCAGATCATCCCGGCGGTCATCAAATACACGAAGAGCCTTGCGGATACGGTGAATGCCGTGACGGCGGCGGGCGCCGAGGCGTCTGTGCAGATCGAGCTGCTGAACGAGACGAGCGCGCTGCTCTCTGATACGAAGGCTGCGCTGTCGAAGCTGACCGATGTGGTTGAACAGGCGGCGGGGATGGAGGAAGGCCCGGAGAGGGCGAGATTCTTCCACGACGTGGTCATGACCGCGATGAGCGAGCTGCGCGCGCCGGTTGACAAGCTGGAGATGATCGTCGACAAGGAGATGTGGCCGATGCCGTCCTACGGCGACCTGATCTTCGAGGTATAAGACAGAGATGTAAACTTATTTCAGGGGCCGGAGGTCTGAAATGCAGGCTTGTCCTGCAGGAACCGGAGGTCTGAAATTCAGGCTTGTTCTGCAGGAACCGGAGACCTGAAATATACGGGCCGCCGCAGAACTGTCAGAGAACTGACGGTATTGTCTGCGGCGGCCCCGTTTGTTTTACAAAGTATGTTCGATGCATCAGAATATGTCCGCCGTACAGGAAGTGTGCGTTTCGTGCGCGCGTTTCATGAGTATGTTTCATGATACACGGGCTTCATGCAGGTGTGCGAAGTGCGCGTTTTCATTGCCTTTCATTTATATCGGTATTTATATCCGTACGGGAGGGGGAGGGAGCCGAGTTGGTCGACTCGCGGATGATAAGCTCTGTCTCCAGGAGGAGCGAAAGCAGCTCTTCGTTCGGATGTTCTATTTTCTTAAAAAGCATTTCGCAGGAGGTAAATCCCATCTGAAACCTTGGCTGGCTGACCGTCGTGATCGTCGGCGTACAGATCGAGGAAATTTCCGTATTATCAAATCCAACCACAATGATATCCTCGGGGATTCTGTAATGGAACCTTTTCGCAGCGCGCAGGACTGCGGCGGCCAGCGTGTCGGATACGGCGAAAAAGGCGTTCGGCTTCGGATCGCGGCTCAGAAGCTGGCAGACTGCAGAGTAGGCGATGTCGTAATTGATCTCCGGAAGGGAGACAATCCAGCTGCGCGGGATCGTGAGATTCGCGTTCTCTATGGCGTTCAGGAAGCCGCGCTCCCGGTCTCTGGCGTATTTGAAGGACAGCGGCCCGTTGAGAATCGCGATCTTGTTCCTGCCGCAGGAAATAATGTACTCGGCGGCCTTCTGGGAGGACTTGCAGTCGTCGATGCTCACATAGGGAAGGCTCAGATCCGGCTGGTATTCGCAGCACTGCACCAGGGGCGTGGCCTGGCCGATCCGCAGCAGCAGATCCTCGGAGACCTGGTTGAGCAGGATGACGCCCGCGGCCTTTACCCGGTTCAGAAGATTCAGAAAATCCTGAATGGTCCCGTGATCGATCGGAGACTGGTTCAGGAGAAGATGACTTCCGTGCGCATTGACGGAGGTCTGGATTCCCTGGATGATCTCATTGTAAAAATAATTGTTGCCGTTCGGCATGCTGCATATGATAACAGGCTGCTCCTTTGCGGGCGCCGGCCCGGGCAGCGGCGCGTCATATCCGAGCGCCTTCAGCGCATTCTCCACAAGCTCGATCTTTTCCGGGGAGACAAGCTCTCTCTGGTTAAAAACCCGCGATACAGTCGCCGGGGAAACTCCGGCCTGCTTTGCGATCGCAGAGACAGTGATCTTTTTGTCGTTCATGTTCAGTCCCTCTCATGCTGCCTGGTGTGGTGTTTCTTTCTATGTATATATACCATATCTGAAAACAAGTTTCAAGTGTCCTCTAAAACGTTTCATTACGATATGAAACATTTCAGAAATGAGAATGAAAATACAGCAAAAATGAACAATATATATGAAATGAAATCGTGTAAAACAGGGAAAGTGGTAAAAGATGAAAGATTTCACTTGGAAAATATGAAATAATGTGCTAGTTTTATTTCAGAAAACATCAAGGAAACAATGAAACATTCCTGCAGGAGGAAAAAATGGTACGGGTTGGAATAATAGGCTGCGGAAGGATCGCACAGGTCAGACATCTTCCGGAATATAAGGACAATGCAGATGCACAGCTGATCGGCTATTTTGATTTTAACTATGACAGGGCATGCGGGATCGCGCAGCAGTACGGAGGCAGAGCGTACAGCACGATCGATGATCTGCTCAATGACAAGAGGATCGATGCGGTCAGCGTCTGCGTGGCCAACAACGCACATGCGGACATTTCGATCAGAGCGCTGAACGCCGGGAAGCATGTCCTCTGCGAGAAGCCGATGGCGACGACGATCGAGGACTGCGAGGCGATGGTGAAGGCGGCCAGGGAAAACGGAAAATACCTGATGGTCGACCAGAATCAGCGTCTGGCCAGGGCTCATGTGAAGGCGAAGGAACTGATTGAGGACGGGATCATCGGGAAGGTGCTCACATTCCGGACGACGTTCGGGCACAAAGGCCCGGAGAACTGGAGCATAACGCCGGGGACCGGAAGCTGGTTCTTTGACAAACGGCAGGCCTCGATGGGGGCGATGGCGGATCTCGGCGTACATAAGACGGATCTGATCCAGTATCTGCTGGACGGCAAGGTGATCGAGACCAGAGCGATGGTGACCACACTCGACAAGCGGGATACCGAGGGCAACCTGGTCGGCGTGGACGACAACGCGATCTGTCTGTACCGCATGGACAACGGAATCATCGGAACGATGACCGCCAGCTGGACCTACTACGGGCTGGAGGACAATTCCACGATACTCTATGGGACGGACGGGATCATGAAGATCTATGCGTCCGAGTACTCGGTCGAGATACAGAAGCGCAACGGCGACCGGATCTTCTTCGATATTGACAAGATACAGACCAATGACAATCAGACGAAATCGGGAGTCATCGATGCGTTTGTGGACGCGGTGGAGAATGACCACGAACCGATCATCAGCGGGCAGTCGGTGCTGGCGGCCATGAGGACGATCTTTGCAAACCTGGAGTCGGAAGCGACAGGCCAGACCGTGAAGATCGACCAGACAATCTGACGGCATCTCAAATCTGACCGAACCGCGCAGATCGGGGACATCCCGGCGGGAGAACCTGTGTGATGACAGCCTGTGGGGATGTGCACGGCAGGAAACCGGCACGGAAATAAAAGGTACAGAAACAAAAGGCACAGAAACAGAAGACACAGAAACAAAAGGCACAAAAACAAAAGGTACAGAAACAGAAGATAGAAACAAAAGGTGCAGAAGCAAAAGATAGAAACAAAAGGCACAGAAGCAAAAGACAGGGAAGGGGAGCCGCTGCAAAGCAGATGAGAGGATCATCTGCGATGCGGACGGCTCCTTTTATATTCGATATCTCCGGGTAACTGTTCAGGCCAGGCCGAAGCACTTGCTGCTGAGGCCGTAAGAAAGTGATTCAAGAGGCAGTTTGGGCTTCGCGAAGCGAATTTGCATGCCCAAACTGCTCGTTACTGGTCACGGAGTGAACAGTAACATCGCCGGAATTATCTTAGTGCAATATTCACAATTATGATTGATTTTTATTGTGGGATATATTAGAATAGTACCAGTCACATAAAATGTGGTGAGAAGCAGCTGCCGGCAGGGATCGGAGTATGCGCGGGATACCGGGCGGCTGCGCGGAAGTAACTGTATGATCGGGCTGTATCTGGCAAATGTGATGGGGTTGAAAGTTTATCGAGAAGGTAAAGGAGGATACACGAGTGATATCGAATCAGGTTTTACAGACAACGTTGGACGGGCTTAAGGCAATCAGCAGAGTGGATCTGTGTGTACTTGATACGGAAGGGATCATGCTGGCGACCACATTCCCGGAGGCCGAGGAATTCCGCAATTCTGTTCTGGGCTTTGCGGAGTCACCAGCGGACAGTCAGGTAGTCTCGGGATGTCAGTTTTTTAAGGTGTTTGACGAGCACCAGCTGGAGTATGTCCTGCTGGCGAATGGAAACAGTGACGATGTTCACATGGTTGGCCGTATGGCCGCCTTTCAGATCCAGAATCTCCTGGTGGCGTACAAGGAACGCTTCGACAAGGATAACTTTATCAAAAACCTGCTTCTGGATAATCTGCTGCTGGTAGATATTTACAACCGCGCAAAGAAGCTGCATATCGATGCGGAGGCCCGCAGAGTGGTGTTCATCCTGGAGATCGACAGCGAGAGGGAAAACAGCTCTCTGGAGACGGTGCGCGCCCTGTTCAGCGGGCGGTCCGGCGATTTCATCACCGCGGTGGATGAGAAGAGCGTCATCGTGGTCAAGGAGCTCGCCCCGCAGGAGGGTTACGCTGAGATGGACAGGATTGCGGAGATGATCCTGGAGTCGCTCGGCGAGGAAAAGCGCAGGGAGGCGCTGATCGCCTACGGCACGATCGTCGGGGAGATCAAGGAGGTGTCGCGCTCCTTCAAGGAGGCGCGCATGGCGCTCAATGTCGGCAAGATCTTTTTCGCGGAGCGCCCGGTGATCGCGTACAGTTCGCTCGGCATCGGCCGCCTGATCTATCAGCTGCCGATTCCGCTGTGCAAGATGTTTATCCGCGAGGTGTTCGACGGGAAATCCCCGGACGATTTCGACGAGGAGACCCTGGTCACGATCAACAAGTTCTTCGAGAACAGCCTGAATGTCTCGGAGACGTCGCGGCAGCTCTATATCCACAGAAACACGCTCGTTTATCGTCTGGATAAGCTTCAGAAGTCAACGGGGCTGGATCTGCGCGTATTTGAGGACGCGATCACGTTTAAAATCTCGCTTATGGTCGTAAAATATATGAAGTACATGGAGAACACAGAATACTAGTACAGCGTTCGGCAAATAGCCGGATCAATCGCGCTATACTGGGATAACCGTCCCGGGCGGACCGTGACATATCCGCGGGGGACAGTTATATATCACAGTCACAGTTGGGGATCAGACACGGGGAGGCGCTGCTATGGCCTGTCTGCCGGAGACAGAGAGAGACAGAAATGAATTACAGGAGACGGACGGCGGGCCGCAGACAGGGCAGGATCTGAATGCTGAGCCGCAGTCCGGGGAGGATCTGAATGACGGACCGCAGGCCGGAGAGGATCTGAATGACGTGCTGCAGTCCGGGGAGGATTTGAATGCTGAGCTGCAGAACGGAGAGAATTTAGATGCTGAGCTGCAGTCCGGGGAGGATCTGGATGACGGGCCGCAGGTCGCGGAAGATCTGAACGAAGAGTGCCTTCCCGGGGAGACGGATCCCGTTCAGGAGAAGCCGCACGGCAGCCCGTTCGGATCCGGGTTTCTCGCGGGCTTTCTGACAGCCCTGCTTGGGATCGGCGTCTTTCTGGCCGGCTGGTCTGCTGCGCAGCATATCAGCCGCGTGCGGGACAGGGACGCGGCGGCGGACCTGGGCGCCGGAGTTCTGACGGATTACCATACGCTGTCGAAGCTGGACGAGGTGCAGAACCTGATCGAGCAGCACTATCTGAATGATGTGGACAGCGAGGAACTGATATCCTATCTGTTCAAGGGGGCGGCGGCCGGCCTGGAGGATCCCTATGCGAGCTATTATTCCGAGGAAGAACTGGAGTCGGTGCTGGACTCTTCCCGGGGAGAGTACCGGGGGATCGGCACGACGCTCCGGGAGGATATAGAGACGCACCAGATCAGCGTGGATGAGGTGTATGCGGGCACGCCTGCGGAGACGGCCGGGCTGCGTCCCGGAGATATCCTGCTGGCGGTGGACGATACCGAAGTCTCGGATCAGGGCCTGACGGAGATCGTCTCCCTGATCAAATCAAAGGAAGATACATTTACTCTGAGGGTGTTCCGCCCGGAGACGCAGGAGGAGCTTGAGCTTGAGCTGGAGTGCGGCGATGTGGAGCTTTCCTATGTCGAGTATGAGCTGAAGGAGGGGCGGATCGGCTGCATCCGTCTCACGGAATTTACGGAAAAAGCGGTGGAACAGTTTGAAGAGGCGCTGCAGGCGCTGGACGCTCAGGGAATGGAAAAGCTGATCGTCGATCTGCGCGACAATCCGGGCGGACGTCTGGATTCTGTGTGCGAGATACTCGACGACCTCCTGCCGGAGGGCCTGATCGTATATACAGAAGACCGGAACGGCGGGCGCTCGGAAAAGCACTCGGACAAAAATCAGATGGTTACGTGTGAGATCGCGGTTCTGGTCAACGGGGGCTCTGCGAGCGCGTCGGAGATTTTTGCGGGTGCGGTGCAGGATTACGGACTTGGTCCGGTGATCGGCACGCAGACCTATGGGAAGGGTGTGGTGCAGGATACGTATATTTTGTCAGACGGGTCGGCCTTTAAGATGACGACGGAAAAATATTTTACGCCGAAGGGACAGGATATCGACGGAAACGGCATTACGCCGGATGTTGTGGTGGAAGAACCGGACGCTGGGGACGCCGCGGCCGGGGCAGAGGACGACGAAGAGCCTGAGACTGCTGAAACGCAGGAGACTGCAGACGCGGATATGGATGCCGGGGAGCCGGGGACTGCCGAAGAGCCGGGGTCCGCAGACGCGGATAGGAACGCCGCGGGAGAATCCTCGGATCCGGTTCTGGAGAAGGCGCTGGAGGTCCTGCGCTGAGCGCCGGACGGGTCTGATAAAATCAACAGGAGCGTGTATGGAGAACAGAATTATTTTCCGGGAAATGTTAAGCGAAATAAAAGCGGCCGCCGATGCCCGGGGGAACACGATCACCCGGGACGAGGTCCGGGAGATTCTCTCCGGGATACCGCTTGCGGAAGAACATTACAGGCTGATCTACGAATATCTGGAGCAGCAGAACATCCGTGTGACGGACTCGCGCGAAGAGGGTGCGGACGAGGCCGCCGCAGAGGGCGAAGGGGACAGCCTGAGCGCCTACCTGCAGGAGCTGATCCGCCTCCAGGGCGAGATGTTCGAGGATGAACACGCGCTACTGCGGAAGGTGATGCAGGGGGACGGCGAGGCCCGGCTGAGGCTGATCGAGAGCTACCTGCCGCTGATCTGCGAGGCGGCCGGCACGCTGAAGAGTGAGGAGCTGCTTCTGGAGGATCTGATCCAGGAGGGAAACCTCGGGCTTCTGACGGCGCTGGATTCACTGGAGCAGTTTGACAGTCCGGCGGCCTGCAGCGCGCATATCCTCAACAGCATCAATGAGGCGATGTCGCAGGCGATCCTGGGCAGCCGGGAGAAGCGCGAGATGGGCGACCACCTCGTCAGCAGGGTGAATCATCTGAATGAGGCCGTGCACAATCTGGAGCGCGACCTGGGCCGCAGGGTATCGATCGGGGAGCTTTCCGCGTATCTTGAGATGCCTCTGCAGGAGATCCAGGACATCCTGCGCATGTCGGGGGACCAGATTGAGCTGGAGGACCGGAAGCCGGGCGGGAGATAGGAGAAGCCAGCCGGCTCTGCATGTCGGGGGATCAGATCGAGCCGGAGGATCGGAAGCCGGGCGGGAAACAGGATGAAACCGGCCGGTTTTATATGGATTTGAGAGATGTGGCAGTAAAGAAAGAAAAGGTACCAGGTTAGGAGAGGGCAATGAAAAAGACAAAGATTATCTGTACGATGGGGCCGAATGCGGACAACCGTGAAGTGCTCAGGGCGCTTGTGAAAAACGGAATGGATATTGCGAGATTCAATTTCTCGCATGGGACGCATGAGGAACAGAAGGAACGTTTTGACCAGCTGAAGAGCGTGCGCGAGGAGCTGAAAAAGCCGGTCGCGATCCTGCTGGATACAAAGGGGCCGGAGATCCGGACCGGACTTCTCGCAAACGGAGGGAAGGTGAGGCTTGAGGAGGGGGCAGAGTTTGTCCTGACTTCTGAGCAGGTGGAAGGCGACGAGCACCGGGTCAGCCAGACGTATCCGCAGCTTGCGCAGGATGTAAAAGAAGGAGACCGCATCCTGATCGACGACGGGCTGATCGAGCTGCGGGTGAAGGAGATCCGCGGGCAGGAGATCGTCTGCACCGTCCTGAACGGGGGCGAGCTGGGGCAGCGAAAGGGGATCAACGTTCCGAATGTGAAGGTGAACCTTCCGGCGATCACGGAGAAGGACCGCGAGGACATCATCTTCGGCATCCGTGAGGGAATCGATTTCATTGCGGCTTCCTTTGTCCGCGACTCGGATGCGGTCAAAGAGATCAGGAACATACTGAAGGAGTACCACGCGGAGCATATAGACATCATCGCGAAGATTGAAAACGGCGAGGGGATCAAGAACATCGACCGCATCATCGGCGCCGCCGACGGGATCATGGTCGCCAGAGGCGATCTGGGCGTGGAGATACCGGCCTATGCGGTTCCGAATGTGCAGCGCATGATCGTGAAAAAATGCAATGAAAAGTACAAGCCGGTGATCATCGCGACGCAGATGCTCGACTCGATGATCCGCAACCCCCGCCCGACGAGGGCAGAGGCGACGGATGTGGCGAACGCGATCCGGGAGGGCGCGGATGCGATCATGCTCTCCGGTGAGACGGCGGTGGGCAGATATCCGGTGGAGGCGCTGAGCATGATGGTGCAGATCGCGGAGTCCACGGAGAAATATCTGGACTATGACAGGATGCCGGATTACCGCTCGCTGCGCGGGGACGCGAACGTCTCAAACGCGGTCGGCGTGGCCGCCGTACATACAGCGATGAATGTGCAGGCAAAGTGTATCGTGACCCCGACGATGTCCGGGCAGACAGCGCGGCTGATGTCAAACTTCCGCTCACACATTCCGATCTACGCAGTGACGCCGAACGAGTGGGCGCTGAGGAAGATGCAGATCTACTGGGGTGTGACGCCGCTGAAGGGCTATACGGAGGACACCACGGAGCACATTCTCTCGCACGCCATGTACGTGGTGCGCAGGGAAGGGTATGTGGAGCCGGGCGACCTGGTCGTCTTTACGGCGGGGGATCCGGCCACGAATATTGTCAGGGGAAAAGGCGCCATGACGAACATGATGCATGTGATCCAGGCGAAATAAGAAAAAATTAATAAAATTTTGACAGGAATTTAAACAGCTTCTGTTACACTGAGCGGTAAATAATAGATGAAGCGGTCAGTGCGGAAGCTGTTTTTCTGTATCCGGCCATGGCCGCAGAAGCTGCAGGAGGGGAAGAGAATGTACAGAATTTTGGTTTGTGACGACGAGCGGGAGATCGTGGATGCGATAGAGATCTATCTGGTGCAGGAGGGGTTTGAGGTGCTCAAGGCCTACGACGGGGAGCAGGCGCTGGAGATACTGAAGAAGGAAAAGGTGCATCTGCTGATCCTTGACCTGATGATGCCGAAGCTGGACGGGATCCACGCGATCATGAAAATCCGTGAGGACAGCAAGATCCCGATCATCGTGCTCTCGGCGAAGACACAGGATACGGATAAGATCCTCGGCCTGAATCTCGGCGCGGACGATTATGTTGCGAAGCCGTTCAACCCGCTGGAGCTGATCGCGCGCGTAAAATCCCAGATCCGCCGCTACACGAGCTTCGGATCTGCCGCGGAGCACAGCGGGTCGGAGCGCGTCTACAGCACCGGCGGCCTGGTGATCAATGACGACCGCAAGGAGGTCACGGTGGACGGGGAGCGCGTCAAGCTGACGAGGATCGAGTATAATATTCTTCTCTTCCTCGTACAGAATAAGGGCAAGGTGTTTTCCATCGACCAGATCTACGAGCAGATCTGGCAGGAGGACGCCTACGGCGCGGACAACACCGTGACCGTCCACATCCGGCACATCCGCGAGAAGATCGAGATCGACCCGAAGAACCCCAGATATCTGAAGGTGATCTGGGGGATCGGCTACAAGGTGGAGAACATCTGATATCCGCTCCTTTAAGAGGGCGGAGCAGAGGATACGAACGGGAGGCAGGACATGAAGGACTGGATCTATGACAGAAGAATAAAGGCTGTGCTGGTCGTGCTGCAGGCCCTTGCCGCCGGTGTCCTGGCGCACTGCCTCCTGAATATCGCGTTCTGGACGGAGGGAAATTTCAGCCTTCAGGAGATGTCCAGGACGTATGAGGAGACGGATCTGTTCTTCCGGCAGGTGGATAAGATCATTTCGGAGAAGATCCGCGGCCAGCAGAATGCCGCCCTGTTCGAGCAGGACGGCCGCGAGGACCTCAGCCGCGAGATCGACATTCAGTCCTCCGTCACGGGGACGAGCTCTGTGCAGGATATGAACACGACATACCGTCTCAGCGACCTTCTGGATTTCGCGGAGAGCGGCGCGAGGCAGAGGCTTCACGACGCGATCGGGGACGCGGTGGCACATCAGGGGGAGAACGGCCGGGAGGCCGGGGAGCAGCTGGATGAGCAGTCCGGCGAGCTGGAGACCATCCTCCCGGTGACCGGCATCTCGCTGTCGGAGTGCTCCAGGTGGTACTCGGATTCCGCGGATTTTGTCCTGAAGATGTACATCCGCCTGGATGAGGTGAGCGAGGAAGTCTATGACCAGTATACGGAATACCGGACGGTGCAGGAAGAGAGCTGGTCGCAGGCGGCCCCGAGCAATCTGCGCTACTGTGTCCAGGATACCACGTCTGGCATCCTGTATACGAACACCGGCGCGGAGACGTATGAGGACGCTGTGAGCGCCGCGCAGAGGGACGGAAACTTCCGGAGCCTGTATGAGGGCGAGCGCAGCTTCAATATCATGATGACCAATCCGGACAACCTCCTGAACGAGGAAGCCGCGGACTGGTTCATGGCGGAGCGCTTTGTCAGCACGAATGAGAAGGTCTATTTTGCGGTGAACACGGACTATCCGGTTCAGGACGCGCTGCGGGCGAATGCGGATGTTTTTGCGCGGAGAGAAAATATCATCGGGCTCTCTCTGGCCGGTGCGGCGTTCGGGATCCTGGTGCTGGCGGCCGGCCTTGTCCTGTCGGTGCTGACGGCGGGAAGAAGCAGGGCGGCGGGCGCTGTCGGGCTGACGAGATTCGACCGCACGCCGATCGAGCTGGCGGCCGGCCTGCTCGTGATGCTGGCGGTATCGTACACGGTCATTTTCTATCAGACGTCCCGCCGCCTGACGACGCTTTCGGGCAGAGAAAGGATGTTCGCGGCGATTGCGGCGGTGTGCGGATACCTGACGTTCCTCTGGGGGCTGCTGAGCCTGATACGCAGATTCCGCGCCCACGTGATCTGGAAGGACAGCGTTCTGTTCCTGCTGGCGCGCACGTGGCGCAAGGTGACCGCGGCCCGCGCGGCTTCCGGGCAGCTGCTGTTTTTCTACATTATTTTCTTTATTCTGAATTTTACGCTTCTTCTGTTCGGCAGGATCGGCATCTTCATGGTGTTTGTGCTGGATATGGCCGTGCTGCTGTACCTGCTGCGCGACATGGCCGGGAAGCAGAGCATTTACGACGGGATCCATCAGATCTCCAAGGGGGATCTCGGCTACAAGATCGACACGGCAGCGCTGCAGGGCGAGACGCTGGAGATGGCCAGGGCGGTGAACGAGATGGGGGACGGGCTGCAGAAGGCGGTCGATGCGATCATCAAGAATGAGCGGCTCAAGGCGGAGCTGATCACAAATGTGTCGCACGACATCAAGACACCCCTCACTTCCATCGTAAATTATGTGGATCTGCTGAAACGGGAAAACCTGCCGGGGGAGCGCGTGCAGCGCTACATTGAGGTGCTGGACCAGAAGTCCCAGAGACTCAGGCAGCTCACGGAGGATCTTGTGGAGGCCAGCAAGATCAGCTCCGGAAATGTTGAACTGCAGATGGTCAGAATGCAGCTGCAGAGCATCCTGCAGCAGGCGTACGGGGAATTTCAGGAGCGCTTCGAGGAACGGGCGCTCTCGGCGGAATGGGAGCTGGAAAAGGAGCCGGTCTGCATCATGGCGGACGGACGCCAGATGTGGAGGGTTCTGGAAAACCTGTTTGGAAATATATACAAATACGCGGCGGAGGGAACCAGGATCTACATCGACCTGTACCGCGAGGACGACACTGCGTACCTCTCCCTGCAGAACTTATCGCGGGAGAGCCTGCCGGCGGACGCGCAGGAGCTGGCGGGACGCTTTGTGCGCGGGGACAAGAGCAGGAGCACGGAGGGGAGCGGGCTCGGCCTGTCGATCGCGCAGAGCCTGGTGGAGCTTCAGGGAGGCACATTCGAGATCGCGGCGGACGGAGATCTGTTCCGTGTGACCATGAGCTTCCCGGTGGCGGAGGAAGTATAAAATTTCTGTGAAATTGCCTGTCTTCATTGACTTTTCCGTTTTTTGGCAGTAAATTTGTATCAATTATATTTTGTGAGGCGATAAGATTGAAAAGACGTTTTATGGAGTTTATGGCCGGAAGATACGGGGCGGACCAGCTTTCCCGCTTTCTGCTCGGCGTAGTGGTGGTCTGCCTGGTCGTGAATCTGTTTACAAGGTGGCAGGCTCTGTATCTTGCTTCGCTGGTGGTCCTCGGCGTCTGCTATTTCCGTATGTTTTCGAAGAATTATGCGAAGCGCAGCGCAGAAAACCAGCGCTATCTCGAGGCCACCGGAAATGTGCGCGGCTGGTTTACAAAGCGCAGGAACCGCATCGCGCAGAGTAAGGACTACCACATCTACAAGTGCCCGTCCTGCGGCCAGAAGATCCGCATCCCGCGGGGAAAGGGGCGGATCTGCATCACGTGTCCGAAATGCGGGCGCGAATTTGAGAAGAAGAGCTGAGGCAGATGTTTGGATATATTTATGTGAATGAGCAGGAGCTCAAATTAAGAGAATATACGGCATACCGCAGTTTCTACTGCGGATTATGCCGTAATTTGCATCTGAGATATGGACGGACGGCCCAGATGATGCTAAACTATGACATGACGTTTCTTGCGCTCCTGCTGACGGGGCTGTATGAGCCCGAGACGTCGTCTGAGATGCGCCGGTGCGTGCCGCACCCGATGCAGAGGCACCGGATGATGTCCAATGGGGCGATTGATTACGCGGCGGACATGTGCGTCCTGCTGGCCTGGCAGAAGCTGCGCGACGACTGGGTGGATGAGAAAAACCATGCGAAGCGTGCGGCTGCGGCGGCCCTCCGGCCTGCATATGAGCGCGCGGCCAGGATGTACCCGAGGCAGGCGCGGGCCATCGAAGAGAATATACGCGGACTGCGCAGGGCAGAGCGCAGGGGAGTGCACGAGATTGATGCGGTGGCCGGGTTCACCGGACATTTTCTGGCGGAGGTCTTTGTCTGGAAGGAAGACATGTGGGCGCAGGACCTGCGCACGATGGGTTTTTACCTCGGCAAATTCATTTATCTGATGGACGCGCTGGAGGACGTTAAAAAGGATGCGAAGCACGGCAGCTACAATCTGTTCGCCGGCTCCGGCCCGGTCTGGGGGACTGCGCGGGAGCAGGAGATCCGCACCATACTGACGGACATGATGGCGCAGGCGGCCCGGGCGTTTGAGCGCCTGCCGGTGCTCGAGTACGCGGAGATCATCCGGAATATCCTGTATTCAGGTGTCTGGTGCAGGTATGCCGCGCTGCGGCAGCAGGCAGAGAAGCTTGCGCAGAAGGCCGGCCCGTCGGAAGCGCAGGAGAGAAAATCAGAGAAAGCAAAGCCGCCGGGACGCGGCGGCAGGGGAAACAGAAAACTATGAAAAATCCGTACACGGTACTGGGTGTGCCGGAGAATGCTTCGGAGGAAGAGATCAAGAAGGCCTACCGGGCGCTCAGCAGAAAATACCACCCGGATGCAAATATCAACAATCCGAATAAGGCGCAGGCCGAGGAACGATTCAAGGAGATCCAGCAGGCGTACCAGCAGATCATGCGCGAGCGTGAGGGCGGGGGAAGCTATCAGGGAGGCTACGGCCCGGGGAGCTCCAGGGGCTTCGGCGATTTTGGCGGCTTCGGCGGCTTTGGAGGTTTCGGGGGCGCAAATGCCGGGCAGAACGCCTCGTGGTCCGAAGAGGATGTGCGCATGCAGGCGGCGGAGAATTATATCAGGAGCCGCCATTTTGCCGAGGCGCTGCATGTGCTCTCAGAGATTCACCTGCATAACGCGCACTGGTTTTATCTGAGCGCCATGGCGAATGCGGGACAGGGGAACAACGTCCTGGCAAAGGAGCACGCGCAGCGCGCGGTCTCAATGGATCCGGACAATGCGGCCTACCGTCAGCTTCTCACCCAGCTGGAAAACGGGGGACAGTGGTACCGCTCGATGGGGGATAGCTATGGAAATCCGATGACGGGGCAGGGCGACTGGTGCATGCGGCTCTGCCTGCTGAACGCATTCTGCGGCTGCTGCTGCGGAAGGCCGGTATTTTTCTGCTGATGCGCAGTGCGGCTGCGGTGCCCGGGAACACCGGGCGGACATTGTGCAGTGCAGCACGATGTCCGCACACAGGGAGAGTACGGTTTTCTGCCGCACAGGATGGCGGAAGGGATATGCTCTGCTGTTCAGACCAGGCCGAAGCACTTGGTGCTGAGGCCGTAAGAAAGTGATTCACGATATGCCGGCCTGCCGCAGAGAACCGGGCAGAAATGTTTGCAGTAAGGAAAAAGATATAAATAAAAGCGAGGGAGAATAACGATGAGTAATTATGAGATTGAGACAAAGTGTATCCAGTCGGGCTGGAAGCCGAAGGCCGGGGAGCCGCGGATGCTCCCGATCTATCAGAGCACGACCTTTAAGTACGACACGACCGACCAGATGGGCAGACTGTTTGACCTGGAGGATGACGGGTATTTCTATACAAGGCTGCAGAACCCGACGAACGACGCGGTTGCGGCGAAGATCGCGGATCTCGAGGGCGGCGTGGCCGCGATGCTCACGGCGTCCGGGCAGGCCGCGACGTTCTATGCGGTGTTTAACATCTGCGAGGCAGGGGACCACGTGATCTGCGGTTCGGCAATCTACGGCGGCACGTTCAACCTGCTTGGCGTTACGCTGAAAAAGCTCGGCATCGAGTGCACCTTTGTCGATGTGGACGCCGACGAAGAGACGCTGGAGAAAGCGTTCCGCCCGAACACGAAGGCGGTGTTCGCGGAGAGCATCTCCAATCCGGCGCTCGTCGTGCTGGACATTGAAAAGATGGCAAAGCTCGCGCATGCGCACGGGGTTCCGCTGATCGTGGACAACACGTTTGCGACGCCGGTGAACTGCAGGCCCTTTGAGTGGGGGGCGGATATCGTGACCCACTCGACGACAAAGTATATGGACGGTCACGCGATGCAGGTCGGAGGCGCGATCGTGGACAGCGGCAATTTCGACTGGGATGCGCACTCAGACAAGTTCCCGGGCCTGACGACGCCGGACGAGTCCTACCATGGGATCATTTACACGAAGAAATTCGGAAAGGCGGCCTATATTACGAAGGCGACGTCGCAGCTGATGCGTGACCTGGGCGCGATCCCGTCTCCGATGAACTGCTTCCTGCTCAACGCGGGCCTGGAGACGCTTCCCCTGAGAGTGGAGCGCCACTGCTACAATGCCCGGAAGGTCGCGGAATATCTGGACGCCCATGAGAAGGTCGCGAAGGTGAATTTTGCGGGGCTTCCGGGAGATAAATATTATGACCTTGCGCAGAAATACATGCCGAAGGGCACCTGCGGCGTCATCTCGTTCGAGCTGAAGGGCGGCCGGGAGCCGGCGGTCCGGTTCATGGATTCGCTGAAGCTGGCGTCGATCGTGACCCATGTGGCGGACGCAAAGACCTGTGTGCTCCATCCGGCGAGCCATACGCACCGCCAGATGACGGACCGGCAGCTGGCAGAGGCCGGGATCTCCCCGGGCCTGATCCGGCTCTCTGTCGGTATCGAGAACGTGAAGGATATTATCGCAGACCTGGAGCAGGCGCTGGAGCAGGCATAAAACAGAGGAACGGGCGCAGCCGTCTGCGTCCTGTGCGCTTTGCAGCAAATATTCGGGGCTGCCGCAAACTGCAGCTGTCTGAAAAGAGATCAGGCAGGCGGTTTTGCGGCAGCCCTGTTTTCATTTGTTTCTGTATTCTTTTATCCCTTCCGAACGGTCTGCTTTGCTGTCCGTCCATCAATGAACAGACGCAAAAGTTAAACGGAAGATGCCTCACGGCTGCTCGGACGCGCAGTGCGGGCATTTTACCGCGTCGATGTGGATCTCAGACTTGCAGTAGGGGCAGATCTTGGTGGCGGGCGCCTCTTCCTCTGCCGGCTTCGGCCTGTGCAGCTTATTGATCCCCTTAATGACCATGAAGATGACGAATGCGGTCAGGAGAAACTGCACGACGAGCTGAATGAAATTTCCGTATGCGATGACCGGCGCGGCGGCGTCCTTTGCGGCCTGCAGAGACGCATATGTATTCCCGTCGAGAGAGATCATCATATCCGTAAAATTGATCTTTCCGGTGATGAGTGAGATGACCGGCATCACGATATCGTTGACGAGAGAATTGACGATGCCGCTGAAGGCTCCGCCGATGATGACGCCGACTGCCATATCGATCACATTTCCGCGCATTACAAATGTCTTAAATTCGCTCAGTATCTTGTTCATAAGAACCTCCTTTGTCTGAATCGTTAATATTATATTAAGGATTATAGCATGGTTGTCTGCAAAAATCTATGGTATACTCAAAACACAGGAAAATAAAAGGATAAAGAAGAGTGATCATATGAGATTTATGCATATTGCGGACGTCCATCTCGGCGCGGCCCCGGATCACGGGTTCCTGTGGGCGAAGGACCGCGGGCGCGAGCTGTGGGAGAGCTTCCGGCGCTGCATCACGGAGGCAAATGAGCGGAAGGTCGATCTGCTGCTGATCGCGGGGGATCTGTTTCACCGCCAGCCGGAGCTGCAGGAGCTTCGGGAGGTGAATTACCTGTTCTCGACGCTGCAGCAGACCGTCGTGGTGCTGATCGCGGGAAACCATGACTATCTGAAGCCGTCTTCGCCGTACCTCAGCTTTCCGTGGAATGAAAATGTGATCGGGCTGTTTTCCCCCGAATGTGAGCGTGTGCGCCTTCCGGAGCTTCGCACGGAGGTTTACGGGCTGAGCTATCACCGTCAGGAGATCACGGAGCCCCTGTATGATGAGCTGGAGGCGGAGCCGGGGGATTACTTTAAGATCCTGCTGGCGCACGGAGGGGACGCGGCGCATATTCCGATAAAAAAGGAGCGCCTGGCGGCCGCGGGCTTTGACTATATCGCGCTCGGGCATATTCACCGGCCGCAGGTGTATATCCGCAATCTGGCGATGTACGCCGGCGCACTGGAGCCGATCGACTGCGCCGACCTGGGGCCGCACGGCTTTGTGATGGGCGATGTGAACAGGCGGGATATGCGGCTTTCCTTTGTTGAGAGCGCCGTGCGCCAGTACCGTGAGGAGGAGCTGGAGGTCACGGAGGAGGACACCGTGTATTCCGTGCGCGAAAAGCTGGCGGAGCTGATCCGCCGCTGCGGGGCACAGCACATGTACCAGATTTCGCTGGTCGGGGAACGCCATCCGCAGTTCCGGCCGGACATCCGCGAATACATGAAGTGCGGGCGCATTCTGAAGATTACAGATAAGACGGTTCCCGCGTTCCACCTGGATGAGCTGAAGCGGCAGTACCGCGGGCAGCTGATCGGGAATTATATCGAGAGCTTTGGCGAGGGCCCGAGGGGGCTGATCGAGGAAAAGGCGCTGCGCTACGGCCTTGAGGCGCTTCTGTACCAGAACACCCGCGGAAGCTGACAGTATGGGAAGGTTTTTTGCATGGAGATTGAAGAGCTGTTTCTGCAGCATTACGGAAAATTTGATAACCACAGGATCCCGCTGAAGCCGGGGATCAATGTGATATACGGGGAGAACGAGGCCGGGAAGACGACGATCCATTCCTTCATCCGGGCGATGCTGTTCGGGCTGAACCGCGGGCGGGGAAAGGCGGCCAGAAACGGCGAGTACCAGATCCGGCAGCCATGGGACACGCCGGGAGCCTTTCTGGGGAGCATGAGGATCAGATGCAGGGGGCAGGTCTACCGGATCGACCGGTGCTTTGACCGGAGCGCCCAGCCGCTGCGCGTGACCTGCGAGACAACGATGTGGGAATCGCCGGACCCGGAGCGGGCTCTGGAGGTACTGCTCGGAGGCGTCAGCGAGGCCTCCTTTGCCAATACGCTGTGCATTCCTCAGGCGGGAGGCGAGACGGGCGAGGCGCTTGCGCAGGAGCTGCGCCGCTATCTGATCAACAGCGACAGCTCGCGCGACAGCCGGACGGACGTGTCGGATGCGCTGCAGAGCCTTCGCAGACGAAGGAAACAGGCGGAGCAGCAGAAGAAAAAAGAGGATGAGCAGATGGAGCGGCGGATTGCGGAGAAGCAGGCGAAGGCGGAGCAGCTCCGCACGGAGATCCGCATGCTCAGGGAACAGAGAGGGCGGTTCGCAGGTCCGGACGGGACGGCAGGCGCGGAGGCACAGCCCCGCAGGGCGGATTCCGGGGGGCCTGCGCAGGCCCGGGACGACGGCGACGAAGCCTTTTACCAAAGAAGCAGGTGGCTGATCCGTATTCTGCTCCTTCTGACGGGACTGCTCTCTCTGGCGGCGGCCTTCTTTCTGAGAAATAAGAAATCGGGCATTTTTCTTGGAATATGCGGCGTCTTTTTCCTGGCGCTCATTTTTGCGGTGAATTTTATGTTTCGCGCGCCGGACGGCGGGGAAGCGGAGGACTGGGATGACTCAGAAGAGAGCGGACCGGACGCGGGCCGGGCGGAGCAGCCGGATCCTGTATCAGGCGGGAACGGCGCTGGGAGAGGGCCGGCGGGCAGGCAGGACTTTTATCTGGGAGAAGAGATCCGAAAGCGGGAGGAGGCATACCGGAAGCTTCAGGACGAGCTTGAGGTGCTCTACCAGAGCCATGTGAGGCTGGACGGCGCGGACACGGAGATCGCGGCCCTGACGCTGGCGATCGACCGGATCTGCGAGCTGTCCTCCGGGATCTTTGAGCAGTCCGGGCGGAAGCTGAACGAGCGCGCCTCAGAGATCCTCTCGGAGCTCACGGGAGGGCGCTACAGCAGGATCCTGCTGGACGAGACTGCCGAGGTGCGGATCCACACGCCGTCCCGCGTGCTGGGCCTCTCTCAGGTCAGCGGGGGGACGATGCAGCAGATTTATTTCGCGCTGCGGATGGCCTCGGCGGAGCTGCTCTGCGGGGAACAGCAGCTCCCGGTCCTGCTGGATGAGCCGTTTGCGATGTACGACGACAGGAGGCTGGAGGCGGCCCTGCGCTGGCTCAGGAACAGCGGCCGTCAGGTGATCCTGTTTACATGCCAGAGCCGCGAGCGGGAGATCCTGGAGCGCAGGATCCAGCAGCCGGCCGGAAAGGAGAGAAACGCACGGTGATACATCTGGGCTGTCATTTGTCATCTTCAAAAGGATTTCTGCATATGGGGAGGGAGGCCGTCTCGATCGGGGCGGATACCTTTCAGTTTTTCACGAGGAACCCGCGCGGCAGCAGGGCAAAAGAGCTGGATCCGCGCGATGTAGAGCAGTATCTGGAATTTGCCGGGGAGCATGGGATCGGAACGATCATCGCACATGCGCCCTACACGCTGAATGCGTGCTCCGCGGACGAGCGCGTGCGCGAGTTTGCCCGCCAGACTCTGAGCGACGATCTGGAGCGCATGGAGCATCTTCCGGGGAACCTTTACAATTTTCATCCGGGAAGCCACGTGGGGCAGGGGACGGAGCGCGGGATCGCGCTGATCGCCGATCAGCTCAACCACATCCTGAGGCCGGATCTGCACACGACCGTACTGCTTGAGACGATGTCCGGAAAGGGCTCGGAGGTCGGAGGAAGGTTTGAAGAGCTGGCCGCCATCATAGAGCGCGTGGAGAGAAAAGAAAAGCTGGGCGTCTGCCTGGACACCTGCCATGTCTACGACGCGGGATACGACATTGTGAATGATCTGGACGGGGTACTCGACGAGTTTGACCGCGTGATCGGGCTGGGGCGTCTGCGCGCCGTCCACGTCAATGACTCAAAGAATCCGTTCGCCAGCCACAGAGACCGGCACGAAAAAATCGGTGAAGGCTCCCTCGGACTGGAGGCACTTCGCCGTATTGTGCATGATCCCAGGCTTGCGGGCCTGCCCTTCTGCCTGGAGACTCCGAACGAGCTGCCGGGCTACGCGGCAGAGATCCGGCTGCTGAGAGAGGGCTGACGTCCGCATGTGCGAGACACACGCCACGGCCTGCCGCGGGGCGTCCGCCGGCCTCTGCGCCCTGAAAGAGAGGTGGCTTTCGTGCTCCGGCAGGAGGCCGGCGTTTCAGCTCCTGTGCTTCGACAGGAAATGATTGATGCGGTCGGTCGGGTTCAGCAGGTCGCTGACGGAGCCGTCGTGGTTCAGCGTGTCGATCAGGAGTGCGATATATTTGCTCAGGTCGCACCCGGTGTAGTACGGCTTCTGCAGAAGCTCCGGCGTCTGGTAGACCAGATTTGTCGTCAGCATGGCGTAGAATAACCCCTGCTCGTGGGCCCTGTCGAATTTTTCGAGGCCGTTTGTGAACAGGCCGAAGGTGGAGCAGATGAAGATCCGTGCGGCGTTCCGCTTCTTCAGCTCGGTGGCGACGTCGATCATGCTGTCCCCGGAGGAGATCATGTCGTCCAGGATCACGACGTCCTTTCCGCTGACGTCGGAGCCGAGAAACTCATGCGCGACGATCGGGTTGCGCCCGTTTACGATGTGCGCGTAATCACGTCTTTTGTAAAACATTCCCATATCGACGCCGAGCACGTTTGCCATGTAGATCGCGCGGCCTGCGGCGCCCTCGTCCGGACTGATGATCATCAGATGCTCCGGGTCAGCCTTCAGGTCCGGGGCGGCACGGAACAGCCCCTTGATGAACTGGTAGACCGGCTGGACGGTCTCGAAGCCGTGCAGCGGGATCGCGTTCTGGACGCGGGGATCGTGCGCGTCGAAGGTCAGGATGTTGTCCACCCCCATCTTTACGAGCTCCTGGAGCGCGAGCGCGCAGTCCAGCGATTCGCGGCCGGAGCGCCGGTGCTGGCGGCTTTCGTAGAGGAACGGCATGATCACGTTGATGCGGCGCGCCTTGCCGCCGACCGCGGCGATGATCCGCTTGAGATCCTGGAAATGATCGTCCGGCGACATGTGGTTGAGATGCCCGCACAGGGAGTAGGTCAGACTGTAGTTGCATACGTCGACGAGAATGTACAGATCATCGCCGCGGACGGTATCGTTGATGATGCCCTTGGCCTCCCCGGAGCCGAAGCGCGGCACGCTGGCGTCGACCAGGTAGCTGTCCTTCGAATAGGTCTGCAGAAGCGGGCTTCCGAGATGTTCATGTTCACGTTCTCTGCGCCACTGGACAATGTGCGCGTCTATTTTTTTCCCAAGGGTCTCACAGCTCTTCAGTGCGATGATGCCAAGCTCCCCAACGGGGATCATTTCGAGGTTGCGTTCGTTCGCAGATTGAAATGCCATCAGTAAGCTCCTCCTCTGTCGGTGATGGAAACGTATTTACAATTTTTATATCATTCCGCTCCTGCGCGGTCAAGTCCTTCCGGATAGAATTTTTTCTTCAGCCGGATGTCCTCCCCGATCATCTTCAGCATTGTGTAATTGCTCGAGATGCGGGAAAAAACGCGTTCCGAGTAGGTGTCGGCGAAGGCGGCCAGCGCGAGGTTCGTGGAGATCAGGGTGCTCCTGCGGTGCAGGAGACGCTCGTTGATCAGGTGAAACAGCTCGGACGACACGAAGGAATTTACGAGCTCCGTGCCGAGGTCGTCGATGATCAGGAAATCACAGTCAAAAATATGCTGCTCCATGGCGGGCTCCCCGGATTCCTCCCGTCTGCCGAACGCAGAGTCCGCAAAAAGCTCAAACAGGCGGAACGCAGAGAAATAGACGACGGAGTGCGCGTTTTCAAGCAGCTCCTTTGCGACGCAGTGTGCGAGAAAGGTCTTGCCGAGCCCGGTGTCCCCGTACAGGAACAGGTTCTCAAAGCTGCTGCCGAAGTTCTGCGCGAAGCGCCGGCACGTCTCGAGGGCGCGCTGCGCCGTCTGTCTGGCGGAAAGGCCGGTGAGCGGGTCCGTGATATCGGTGGAATAGTAGTCCAGCCGGAAGAAGGAAAAATTTTCCCGCTTCAGCACATCCCGCAGATTCGACTGCAGGTACAGAAGATCGACCGCCGCCTGCCGGAAGCAGTGGCAGCGCGCGCCGCCGATATAGCCGGTGTCCCGGCAGTCGCTGCAGCGGTAGCGCATGGACAGGTAATCCTGCGGATAGCCGGCGCGCTTCAGGATCGCGGCCCTGTGCCCGGAAAGCTCTGCGATCTGTGCGCGCAGCTCTGCGACGGAGCCCTCGTCCCCGTCCAGCAGCCGCCTGGCACAGGCCGTACTCGCCGACGCGATGCGCGCGCCGAGCTCGGAAAATTCCGGAAACCGGTCATAGATTTCCTCCGTTCGCGCGTCGAGCTCCCGCTGATCCAGGATCTGCTGTCTCTGGTAATCCCTCATGATGATATTGTACTGTGTGTTTGTCAGTCCCATATGTACTCTCCGTGGCTGCCTGGCTCAGGAGCTGCCGCTCGAGCCGGCTGTAGTCATATTCTCTCTGTGAGAAATTGTTGAAACGGTTGCCGGAGGACTTTGCAGGGCGCGCAGAGGCCTTCTTCTGCTCGGATCGGTGCTTCGCGTCCAGACGCTCGATGTCGGCCTTTGAGGCGACGCCGTTTTCGCGCCATTTTGAGAGAATGCCGTCTGCATACTCAAAACTGACCTGGCCGGTCTGAAGAACCGTGCGCCGGCAGGCCTCCAGGACCAGATCGATGGAAAAGCCGAGCTCCCCGAACCAGCGGGCCATGAGCTCCTGCTCTGCGGCGGCCGGCCCGCGCCTGCGGATGCCGAACGCGTTGAGCACGGCGTAATAGTCTTTGTTGTGAAGGTTTGTCTCCTTCTTGGCCTCCGCGACGGAGGAAATGCCCGCCTCCGCCCATCCGAGCGCCACCTTCCGCATGTAATGGCGGCTGGAGGATCCCTTTGTGATGCAGTATTCCAGCAGGTACTCGATCAGGTCCTGCGAAAAGTGCAGCACATCATAGTAATAGATGAGGTCCCCCTGCTCTGCCGAGGTCAGAGGGCGCTGCAGGTACTGCTCCGCGACGAAAAAGATCTGCCGGATCTCTTCCTGCTGGCAGAGGGCCGCGATGCGGCCGCGGTCGGGCATGTCCGGAAGCTCTGCCGGCGGCTCGGCGGCGCTGCCCGCGGTGCGGACAGGCGGTTCGGGCGAAGCGGGCGGTGCGGATGCGGCCTCTGTGACTCCGCCGGCGCTCTCTTCGGCGGGCGGCGTGAGAAAGGTCACAGATGTGATCATGCCGTCCCCGGAGAGCTTCAGCCTCAGAAGCTTCTGCTTCTCCCAGTAGGCGAGCGCCCTTCGGATGTCCTTCTCTGTATGGTCAAATATATCTGCGATGGAAGAGAGCGAGAGCTCCAGGCCGGAGTCCGCGCAGCGCAGCAGATAGAGATATACCTTGACGAATTCTCCGTTCGCGTGCGGCATAAAACGGTCGATAAATGAATTTTGTACGATGGTCGCGCCCTCGGGGGCGTCTGTGTAGATCTTCATGTGTCTCACTTCCGGAAAATAAAAGGTATGCCAGGGACAGAACCTGCCCTGTCGGTGTCAGTGTCTAAGAGTATACCACACTTTTCGGGAAATGAGAACAGGCAGTTTTTCTCGGCCTTCCCGGGGAGGCAGGCCCGCCGGATCCTGTGGAAAGTGTGGATAATGTGGATAAAAAGTTGACAATAACAGGGCGGATGCGCCGAAATACGGAATCGGGGGAAGATACGGCCGGAATGTTATGTCAACCGTACTGTCCACAAAAAAATCCACATGCCGGATCACGGAATATGTGCATAAGCATGTGGATAATGTGGATAAGTGTCATGATCCGCGGGGAAACGGACATTTCCCGTGTGGATAAAAAAAGATTCTGCGGCCGGAATTTATTTTCCGAGCAGGTGCTCGCCGATCTGTACGACGTCGCCCGCCCCCATGGTGATCAGGAGGTCGCCCGGCCCGCAGTTTTCCAGCAGGAAGGTCTCAATCTCGTCGAAGGTGGGAAAGTACCACGCTTCCTTTCCAAGCCCGGCGAGTTTTTCGCGCAGGAGATCGGAGCTGACACCAAGGGTGTCCGTCTCCCTGGCCGCGTAGATATCGGCCAGTACGACCTTGTCCGCGAGGGAGAGCGCGTCGGCAAATTCATCCATCAGGGCCCTGGTTCTGGTGTAGGTGTGCGGCTGGAATACGCACCACAGGCGTCCGTGCGGCAGCTTCTGCGCGGCCTGCAGCGTCGCGCGGATCTCGGTCGGATGGTGCGCATAGTCGTCTATGACCGTCACGCCGCCGATCTCGCCCTTTTTCTGGAAGCGCCGGTCAGTGCCGGTGAAGCCGGCCAGCCCGGCTGCCATCACGTCGGCCGGGAGTCCGAGACGGAAACCGGCGGCGAGGGCGGCGCAGGCGTTGGAGACGTTGTGCTCCCCGGGGACGCAGAGGCAGAAGCGCCCCAGGCTTTCGCCGTCTTTGCAGAGGTCAAAGCTGCCGTTGCCGGCAGCGTCCCAGGAGATGTTTACGGCCTGGTAGTCGCCCTCGCCGATGCCGTATGTGATGACCCGGCACGGCAGTCCGTCGGTGAGCTGCGCAAGGTGCGGAATGGAGTGATTGATGACCAGCGCCCCGTCCGCGGGTACCTGGAGGGCAAAACGCCGGAACGAGCTGCGGATATCGTCGAGGTCGCGGAAGAAATCGAGATGGTCCGCATCGATGTTCAGGATGAGCGCGATAGTCGGGAACAGGCTCAGAAAGCTGTTTGTGTATTCGCATGCCTCGGTCAGAAAATACCCGGATTCCCCGAGGCGGACATTGCCGCCGATGGACTGCAGGATGCCGCCGACCGAGATGGTGGGATCCAGCCCGCCCTGCATCATGATGTGGGAGAGCATGGAGGTCGTCGTCGTCTTGCCGTGCGTGCCGGCCACGGCTACGGAGGTACTGTAGTTCTTCATGAGCTGGCCCAGAAGCTCCGCCCTTGTGAGCATCGGGACGCCCTTTTCCTCTGCCGCCCGGAATTCCGGATTATCAGGGTGGATGGCCGCCGTGTACACGACGGCGTCGATCTCGTCGGTGATATTGTCTGCGCGCTGCGGGAAGGAGACAGAGGCCCCGAGCCCGCCGAGCCATTCCGTCAGGGAGCTTTCGCGGGAGTCCGAGCCGCTGACGGTGAAGCCCCGCTTCAGCAGCACGGCAGCCAGACCGCTCATGCTGATCCCTCCGATCCCGATAAAATGAATATGCACCGGCTGGTCATAACTGATCTGATACATCTGGAATTCTCCTTATCTGTTTAATATGTACGTCGGCAGTCCGGCAGAGCGGCAGGAGGCGCCGCCGGGACGGCCCATGTGGCCGGACCGCAGCTTATGTTTGAAGTCTTCGATATAGTATACGCTCTTCCCGCAAAAATTCCAAGACTTTTTACAGATAAAATGAATGCCCGCTCTGACAGAGATGAATCTGTACAGCCTGTTTTCTTATTTTCTAAAACAGAGAATTTGTACGAAAAGATATATAGTTTGGTGTATTTTCCCTGTTTTGCCTCAGATACACAAAAGAAACAGTGAAAGTTGACAAAAATTGACGGATAAATACTCGTAATTGACGAAATTATAGATAGAAAGCGTGCAATTCAAAAATTCGGGTGCGAAATATATAATAAAAATAGAAGAAAGCTGAAAGAAATAATTGTAAAAAATGTTCACTAATTGGAAAAGCTGTGCTATAATGTATAAAATCAATACAGCAAGAGGTGATAACGAGTGATTAAGAAAGAAATGATTGCCATGCTTCTGGCAGGCGGTCAGGGCAGCCGCCTGGGAGTCCTGACCTCCAAAGTTGCCAAGCCGGCGGTCGCTTTTGGAGGAAAATACCGCATCATCGATTTTCCTCTCAGCAACTGTATCAATTCCGGAATTGATACGGTTGGTGTCCTGACTCAGTACCAGCCCCTTCGGTTAAATACCCATATCGGCATCGGTATTCCCTGGGATCTGGATCGCAATGTCGGCGGAGTCACCGTACTCCCGCCGTATGAAAAGGTTGGAAAGACAGAGTGGTATACTGGAACTGCAAATGCGATCTACCAGAACCTGGCTTATATGGAATCCTTCAATCCGGAATACGTGCTGATCCTCTCAGGCGATCACATCTACAAGATGGATTACGAGGTCATGCTGGATTTCCACAAGGCGCACAACGCGGACGTCAGCATCGCGGTGATGCCTGTGCCGCAGGAGGAAGCCAGCCGCTTCGGCATCGTGGTCGCGGATGAGAACGGCAGGATCACGGAGTTCCAGGAGAAGCCAAAGGAGCCGAAGAGCAATCTGGCCTCCATGGGTATCTATATTTTCTCGTGGCCGGTACTGAAAGAAGCGCTTATCACCCTGTCTGAGCAGAGTAACTGCGATTTTGGCAAGCATGTGATCCCATACTGCCACGGAAAGGGCGAGACCCTTGTGGCGTATGAGTACAACGGTTACTGGAAGGACGTCGGCACGCTGGGCTCCTACTGGGAGGCCAACATGGAGCTGATCGATATCATTCCGGAGTTCAATCTGTACGAAGAGTTCTGGAAGATCTATACGAAAAATGATATCCTTCCTCCGCAGTTTATTTCCGCAGAATCCGTGATTCAGCGCAGTCTGATCGGAGATGGCTCTGAGATATACGGACAGGTGTACAATTCAATCATCGGCTGCGGGGTAGTGGTCGGGAAGGGCGCGGTGGTCCGCGACTCTATCCTGATGCAGAATGTGGTGATCGGAGAGGGTGCAGTTGTGGAGAAGGGAATCATCGCTGAGAATTCGGTCATTGGCAGAAATGCCAGGATCGGCATCGGCGAGGAAGTGCCAAACAGGGTGAAGCCGGCGATCTATTCGTTCGGACTGGCCGTGATCGGGGAGAACGCAGTGATCCCCCCGAATGTCAGGATCGGGAAGAACACCGCTGTCACGGGCGTCACCGTGCCGGAGGATTATCCGGACGGGGTGCTGGAGAGCGGAGAAACATTAGATAAGGCAGGTGACGTCCAATGAGAGCAGTAGGTATTATCCTGGCCGGAGGCAACAGCTTCCGCATGAGGGAGCTGTCCAACAAGCGGGCGATCGCGGCCATGCCGATCGCGGGGAGCTTCCGGAGCATCGATTTTGCGCTGAGCAGCATGTCCAATTCCAACATCCAGAAGGTGGCCGTGCTGACACAGTACAATTCCAGATCGCTTAACGAGCACCTGAGTTCCTCCAAGTGGTGGGACTTCGGCAGAAAGCAGGGAGGCCTCTTTGTATTTCCGCCGATGGTGACGTCAGACAATGATTTCTGGTACCGCGGCACTGCAGATGCGATCCATCAGAATCTCGACTTTCTGCAGCAGTGCCATGAGCCGTACGTTGTGATCGCCTCTGGCGACGGCGTGTACAAGCTTGACTACGCGAAGGTGCTGGAGTACCATATCGCGAAGAAGGCGGACATTACGGTTGTGTGCAAGGATGCGCCTGCCACGGAGGACGTCACCAGGTTCGGCATCCTGCAGATGAATGAGGAGAGCCGGATCGTCCAGTTCGACGAGAAGCCGATGGCGGCCGCCTCGCACA
>CANRBX010000042.1 GCA_947628955.1 uncultured Lachnospiraceae bacterium
GTACTAAATTTAAACAATATGATCCCTGTTCCGGATTCATGCATCACACAGCTAAAATATAACAAGATTGAGGAATTTCGCTCTTTCGCTAATGAAAAAGAAAAAAATGATTATATCTATTTGCTCCAGAAAGAAAAAACTATTATAGACAATCTGGAAACCATTTTACAACACAAAGCTGAAAAATTGTATGCAAAATGCTTTCGTTTTCCAGATTCTTCTCTTGCGTCAAGATGCTGTAATTTTAAATTGCTGGAAGAGAAAAGCATTACATATTTACAATGATTTGTCCTCCGATTTGGGTGGCATTTGTTGTATCAAGCCTTGTCCCTTTAGACATTTATTATCCTGATCTTTTATTTGCTGATCGTTTTGTTGAGAAAGGTGCAATCATGAATATTCTTTTTCTCGGAGACAGCATCACGGACTGTGATCACTGCTTTACCAGGGATAATCTCGGAACCGGATATGTAAAGATGCTTTCGCTTCTGCCGGGCATAACCGTCACGAACGGCGGCACAGACGGCTTCACTTTTCCTGATGTGCTGCGGAAATGGAGACAGATGTACGCGCAGAATACTTATGACTGCGTGGTCATGACCTGCGGGATCAACGATGTGGGCGTAATTGCTGATCTTAATGAGGCGGGCCGACCGGAAATTGCCTCTGCATTTTTCAGAGATTCCATGGCCGCCCTGCAGACCTTTCTGGAGGAAGTAACCGGCATCACCTCTTCTTTCTCTGAATATGATTCCTTTGAATGTGAGAAAAATGACATTGCTATTCGACCGGAAGGATTTGCTCATGCTTCCCGCATTCTGCTGCTGGAACCTTTCCTCTTTCCGATTCCGAAGGCGCGCACACACTGGCTTCCAATCCTGAACGAAGTGCGGGCAGGCATTCGGGCAGCAGCCGCAGCTTTTCATGATGTGCCAGCCACAGAACCCGCCTGCAGCCCCGGTGCGGCATATGCGAAAGAACCCGCTTCCGGCGGAATCTGCGTGCAGTATCTTCCGACCCAGGCTGTCCTTGACGATCTGGCCTCCGGAATCGGCTTCCCTTCCGTCACTACGGACGGAATCCACCCGACAGCCAGAGGCCACGAATGTCTTGCAGGGCTTGTGGCCGGCGCGCTGGGAATCCGATAGCTGCAGTATCATCCGAACGATTCTTCTGCATTCAATTCAGCAAAAGGATGCCGCACCGGCCTTAAAAATGCAGTAATTAAAATTTCCTTCAGATTTATACCTGCAGAAGCTCTCTGCCTATATTCTGCATTGACAGTGGAGTGTACTGATGAATTTCTATTGGATTTCCATCCGGGTCGTGCATCCACATCGTAAAACCGCGGCAAAGAGAAGGGCCGGGCAGAATGTCAACGTATTCCTCTGCTCCTTTTTCTGTCATTTGCCTGTAAAATTCCTGAATGTCGTCCACGACGATATCAAAATGGTCAAAACCGAATTTCTCTTTACTTGGAAAATTATCGATATGTGCCCCTGTTTCATTAAACAGTTCAAGAAAATATCCCTTCGCCTCCCCTGGCCATTCCATGTATATGATCCATTTGGTATCCTGATGGCTTTTCAGAAAAGCAAGTCTTTCCTGAGATATTTCTTTCAGCTGATCCGGATCAGCCGGGATCATATCGCCATAGTAAAGTGTAAATTTTTCCTTCATTCCAAAAATCCGCTCATAAAATTGCACACTCTTTTCCAGATCCCGGCAAATAAAGCCAATATGTGCATTAGCCTGCACTATCATATACCTTCCCCCGTTTCAATTTTGTATTTTTCTTCAGCTTTTCTGATCTGATACAGCTTCTGATCTGACATTTACATATCCCTTAGTGTAATAATTGCGCTTTCCTCCGTCAAAACAGGAATCGTCAGGGGCTGCGGCCGTTCACACGTAGACGTCACTTCCACAAAGCTCCCGTTCTGCCGATTGCTCTTCTCCATGCATTCCTGAATATCAAGCACGTGATATGCCCTCTCTTTTGATGCACGCACCGGCCGGCCCTCGCGGATTGCCCACGCCATATCGGCTACGCCCACACCCCTTGAATTGACCTGGAAACCATACGGATTTTCCAGAAGGATCCGATCGGGATGCAGCCCTTTTTCGTAATCCACGGTATTTTCATAAAATCTCACTTCGCCCTCAAACCAGTCCGGACAGCCAAGATACAGAATCCCCTTATTCCCATAAACGGCAAAATAAGTCTGATCATAGTATACGCTGTCTGCATTGACAGAGAATGTGCCCGTAATACCATTCTCCAGCTCTAGGATACTGTAAACCTGGCTCTCGTTTGGGGTCTCCATGATCTCGCCGTAGCGGGGCGACTCTTCAAAAATGTTCCTGTGCGTCGGATAAGGGGCCCTGATATACGCGCTTACTTTTTTTACCGGGCCCAGCAGGGAGATCAGCACAGTCAGATAATAGACAGAGTAATCCAGAATGATCCCTCCCCCGGGCCGGTTCAGATAATCCATCGCTGAAAGCATTCTGTCATTGTCCCGGTTTCCTACCATCGCAAACGAGGTAACAGTTCCCAGAAGCCCTTCGTCGATAACCTGTCTGGCTTTCTGCACCCAGCCGGAAAAGAATGTATCCGGGGCGCATCCCAAACACAGGCCTTTCTCGTCCGCCAGACGGCAGAGTCTTCCTGCCGCAGCCGTGTCAAGCGCAAAGCATTTCTCCGTATAAGCGTGTTTGCCCGAATTCAGTATCCGGCTGATCATCTCTTCATGGAGAGACGGCGGAGTGAGGTTCAGAACGATATCAATCGATTCATTCTCCAGCAGTTCTTCCACGGTGCATACCCGGATCCCATATCTGTCCGCTACTTCTTTTGTCCGCTCCATGTTTCTTGCAGCAATTGCATCCACCTGAAGAATCTCCATTCTCTGTATCATGGTTTTCAGATAAATGTTGCTGATCATACCGGTTCCGATCACACCGACATGCATTGGTTCAATTTTCTGCATACTCATTTTTTATCCTTCTTTTTCCTTTTTATCATGAATAAAGTGTTTCAAGACAGAACTTCATATCAGCATTACAAATTAACAGCATGTATCCGCCTCACTGCCTTCATTCAGTTCATCATCCCCAGAACGTGTACTTTCCCGGCCGGACTTCCGTTCTCCTGCCATTAATTTCAATCACTGCAGGCATTTCCACCTCTATTTCATAGCGGACATCTTCTCCGGAATAGATCCATTTTGAATGAATATGACCGTTTCTCGTATCGATTGATGCCTCCAGCCATTCAAGCCGTCTGTCCGGAACAGGCTTAATGAGTACTTTTTCAAATGCCGGGGATTCCTCCAGAAGACGGATACCGGCAGCCTTTTCATATACCCAGTCTGCTACTGCGCCATACGCATAGTGGTTAAAGGAATTCATAGCCGGACTCCAGAACTCACCATTTTCCGAAATCCCGTCCCAGTGTTCCCAGACAGTCGTCGCCCCATGATCCACAGGAAACAGCCAGGACGGATATTCTCTGCGCAAAAACAACGTGTAAGCCAGATCTTCATGTCCATAGTCTGAAAGGACATGAAGAATGTAAGGTGTTCCTGTAAATCCTGTCCTGATCCGGCATCCGTCCTTTCGGATCAGCTCCGCAAGGTCATCTGCTGTCTTCTGCAGATCTTCTGCCAGCCGGAACTGCACTGCAAGAACATGTTCCGTCTGTGTCAGGTACTCAGGATATTCCTTCCGAAACGCATCCACGATACGGCGATACAGCCGCTCATACTCCGAGGCATCTTCACCAAGTATTTTTGCAGTCTTTATAAGCAGCTCCGTTGAATACGCATAATATGCACTGGCAATAAAATCATCGCGGCTCGAACCTTTGTAGCTCCCTGCCGGCGCATCCAGTCCCAGCCAGTCTCCAAAATGCTTCCCTCCTGTCCACAGATACGGCTTCTTTGTAGAACTGGTTATATAATCAACCCATCTTTTCATGCATGGATACTGGTCTCTCAGCACCTGCCTGTTTCCATAAGTCAGATAAACCTGCCACGGACATATTACAGCCGCATCTCCCCAGGCCGCACTCGGAGCTTCTTCCGGAAGATAGTTTGGAATCACTACAGGAATTCCTCCGTCCTCCCGCTGCTCTGCGCTTATATCATGAAACCATTTTATAAAAAATTTCTCCACGTCATAATTGTATGCGGCACTCTTTACAAATACCTGAGCATCACCAGTCCACCCAAGACGCTCGTCTCTTTGCGGGCAGTCTGTAGGCACATCCAGAAAATTTCCTTTCTGTCCCCAGAAAATATTAGAAAACAGCTGGTTCACGGCTGTGTCAGAACAGCGCAGATAACCTGTTCTCCTGATGTCAGAACAGACGACAATGGCAGTAAACTGCTCCAAATCTGCTTTCTGAGGAAACTGATCGATCTTTACATAACGAAATCCGAAAAAAGTCAGCGACGGATGCCAGGTCTGCTTTCCTTCACGGCAGATATAGTTGACCTCCGCTTTGGCGCTCCGGTAATTTTCATTGTAAAAATTTCCGTTTTTATCCAGCACCTCCCCATGGAGAAGCCGGATCCGGTCGCCTGCATGCGCGTCGACTGTAAATTCCACATAACCGGTAATCTCCTGCCCGAAATCGATCAGCGTCTCTCCCGCCGGCGTAATTATCATGTTCTTCGCGGCCACACGCTCCGTCTCCCTGATCTGCTCCCCTTCCTGAGGGATCAGGATATTCTGCGGCCATTCAAGAATCCCGGCATTTTTCCAGCCCTCTGTCACATAATCAGCATCCACTGTTTCACCGTCATAGATTTCACTGAACCTCACTTCGCTTTCTCCCCACTCCCACGAAGCGTCTGTCGAGATGACCTCCTCCGACCCATCGGCATACGTCAGGCGGATCCTTCCCCAGATTCCCTGCGGCCGGTTCATTCTTCTCTTTTTATCCTCCGTCATGACCCCGGGCATAGGGGAGCGGAACCATCCCTTGCCGACGGTTACTCTCAGGTCATTTTCCGATGAAAGAAGCGCAGTGATATCATATTTCTGGTACTGAAGCCTTTTCTCATAGGCCGTCCATCCGGGTGCAAGGACATAATCGCTGATTCTCTTCCCATTCAGCCTGGCCTCATAGGTGCCAAGCGCCGTCAGTATAAGTTCCGCACCTGTCACTTTTTTCCGGACACTCCAGATTCTTCGAAAGACCGGGCAGACCGCGCCAGTGTCCTCAGACGTACAAATCCATTCTGCAAAATCATTCATGACAATTCTCCTTCATTCCCTTTTGTCAGAATCCATTGTTCCTGATCACATTCTGATACCAGTAGTAGCTCTCCTTCGGCGTTCTCTTCAGCGTCTCAAAATCTGTGTGGCAGAGTCCGTATTTCAAGCTGAACCCTGCCGACCACTCAAAATTGTCGATCAGGGACCATAACCAGTATCCCTTTACCTGAATGCCGTCCTCCATTGCTTTATGCAGCCAGCCCAGTACATTTTTGAGATACTGAATCCGGTACTGGTCATTAATTCTTCCGTCCTCCGCTGTCTCTTCCGAACAGGCATAACCGTTTTCCGTTATGTAAACCGGTATGTCAAGATGGTATTTATCAATCAGCATATGAAGAACATGGTACAGCGCCTCTTCATAATAGACCGGCCTCGCCTGCACGTTTCCTCCCGCATGCTCGCCCTCCTCTGTCTGTATCACTTTGTCTGCATTGTCAAACAATCCATTATAGAAATTCAGTCCATAGAAATCCATTTTCCGGCAGATTGTCTCCAGATCTCCTGCTTCCATGTGCGGAACCATGTCGTGCGCTTTCATGTATTCCATCAGTTCTTCTGTGTAGCATCCAAGAAACAGAGGATTCAGAAACATGCCGTATCCTCTGAATTCGTTATTTGTAAAGGCCATTTTTTCATCGTCGGGATTCCCTGGCCGTTCTGCATAGTGATGCCATATATCGACGACGATTCCTATCTTACTGTGCTTATAATTTCTTTCCCGGAACATCTTTACCACTTCTCCATGACATACCAGCAGGTTGTGGATACACTGTCTCGCATATTTCTCGTCTGCAAGCCCCGGGGCCATAATTCCGTCGGCATATCCGATAAACGTTGCGATTGGCTCGTTGACTGTCACCCAGATATCCACATCTTCGCCAAAATTGTCAAAAAGGATTCTGGCATAATTCTTAAACCACTCTACAATTTTTCTGTTGCCGAATCCCCCCTGTATCTGCAGCGCATACGGCAGATCCCAGTGATACATGGTCGCATTCGCCATAATGCCGTTCTCTTTCAGGCATGCAAGCAGTCTCCTGTAATAATCCAGACCAGCCTGATTGACCTTCCCCGTTCCATCCGGGAGGATCCTTGACCATGAGAAAGAAAAACGGTAGCTCTTTACCCCAAGTTCCTTCATCAGCCGTACGTCTTCCTCGTATCTGTGATATTCGTCACAGGTCACATCCGGAATGTCGCCGTTTTTGATCTTTCCCGGAATTCTGCTGAACATGTCCCATATAGAAGGACCTCTCCCATCCTCAAACGCTGCTCCTTCCACCTGTGCGGCGGCGGTTGCAACACCCCAGATAAAATTCTCCGGAAATTTTACATATGTCATAATTTTCCCTCCTCTTTTATAAATTCCGTCGGACTCACGCCCACAACAGAGCGGAATATCCTGCTGAAATAAAACTGGTCGCTGTATCCAACTAAAAGCGCCACATCTTTAATGTAAATATCTCTGTTCTGCAAAAACAGTTCCTTCGCCTTATCTATCCTGATCTTCGTCAGAAAATGATTGAATGAAAGCCCTTCATATTTCCTGAAAAAACTGCTCACATAAGGCTGTGATATTCCAAATTGCCGGCATACCTGCTGCAGCGTGATTTCTTCCGACATGTGACGGATCACATATTTTTTTATCTTTCGGAAAGTCTCTTCGGAATTGATAGAGCTTGCTGCAGAAGCGGACGCCTTTTTATTTTCCTTTATGACAGACAGAATGCTCTCCTGCAGTTCGTCCATCGTGACAGCATGAAAAAAGATATCCTCGATCATAAATTCCAGTTCCTCTACCGATATATCCAGATACCCGGCATCCAGCAGCAGGTAAAGAATATACCGTATCTTTCCTTCCAGCTGCATCTGTGTCTTCTCTTCGGCTTTCCAGTCTGCCATCTGCAGCTTTATCACTTCGCTGACAGACGCAGGCTTTTTCTCCTTTAATGCGCTGACAAGAGAGAAACTGTAATCGGTCTCTTCGTCCGGCGACTCTCTGCTCTGCCTGAGAGCCTCAAGAGACAGTATCTGGCTTTTTCCAATCGTCGTCTTCCTGGACAGAAACCTGTAAAAATCATTAATTTTATCCGGGAGTTCTTCAATCAGGCACGGATTTTCTGACAGAAGGGCTGTCACATAATTCCTGTCATTTTTCTGCGAACGGACAAGTTTTCCGACAATCCTGTCGAAAGAGTTCTCTTCCACGAGTTCTTCCGGATACAGATACAGCCCCTCCTGCTCATCTCTGCCATACAAAAATACAGATTCGTATGAAAAAGAAAATACCTCCACCGCGCCTCCCCGGTAAAATCGTTTCGGCAGTCCGTTTTTTCTGACCAGTGCCACATAATAACGGCCTTCACCAAAATATTTTCTGATCTCATTCTTGTCTGTATGTCTGCCGCTGCACAGCTGCCGGATCAGGCGCTTCTTATTTTCCCAGTATACTTCCGCTACCCTGTCCTCCACATTCCGCAGCGTGCTCAGCATGTTCTTAGTCCCTATCGGCTTCAGGATATAATCGCAGGCCCCTGATTTTATTGCCCCCTTGGCATATTCAAAATCCTGATAGCCACTTACCATAATGATCATGATCTCAGGCAGCTCTTCCTTAACTGCCGCTGCCAGTTCAATCCCGCTCATGACCGGCATTTTCACATCCGTAATAATGATGTCCGGATGTAGCTTTCTTGTCAATTCCAGAGCATTGCCCCCGTCTACCGCCTCCCCGATGATCTTCATCTCAGGGCAGTACTTCTCCACGATCATACGTACACTTTTAAATGTAATAGGTTCATCATCTACCAGCAATATTGTATACATTTCTGTCCTTGCTTTCCTTTTTCGCAGTGATACCTGCCATATCGTTCATTGAAGCGCTAATTGTAATTTTGGCTCCCTCATCCGTATTTTCCATACGAAAATCCAGGCTCTCCCTATAAACAAACAATAATCTGGCATACGTATTCACAATCCCCATTCCTCCGATTTCCATCTCTATGGATTCGTTTTTGTCAAGGATATTTTCTCTCACATTCCTGATTTTTACGCGCAGATTCTGCAGGATCTCATCAGAAAAGCCATTTCCGTTATCCAGAATTTCAATGATCCAGCGGTTCGCATCATAAGAACCGTCCACGATAATCTTCATACTTTTAGCACTGTTCTCATAGCCATGCGCGATGGAATTTTCAGCCAGCTGCTGTAAAACTATTTTGGGCAGCAGCTGTCCGAGAATCTTTTCATGGACATGAATCTTATATTCCAGCCGGTATTCAAACCTCGTTTTCATCAGATAAAAATACTGTTCCACATACTCCAGCTCTTCTGCAATCGTGGCATAGCGTTTCTTTGTATTTGTAGAATATCGGAGCATATTTGCCAGGCATTCACAGATCTCGCAGATCTCATCATCCTCCAGGGCAATCCCTCTATTGGAAATCACATTCAGCACATTGTAAAGAAAATGCGGGTTGATCTGTGCCTGCAGAAGGTCAAACTGTGCCTGCAGCTGCAAAAGTGAGATACGCTGCTCATTTTCCATATGTTTTTCAAGCCGCCTGATGGCATTCTGGTACGATTGGTTTAACAGGGCAATTTCATCATTTGTATCAGACAGCGTCTGCCCCTCATTCCTGGTTTCAAATTCCGTGTTGTCCATCAGCTCACGCAGCTCACGGATTGGTTTTGTCAGATGCTTCGCAGCGACATAAATATAGATAAATGCGATCAGGAAGAAACTTCCTGAGAGAATCAGTGTGATTGGAATAACATAAAATGATTTCTGTTTTATCCGTTCCAGACTGTAGGCCACAAGAAAAGCTGCACTGCCGTCCTCAGATTTTCTGAGTGCGATCACTTCCTTCTGATTCGTGTCACCATTCAGAACAGTGTCAATCTCTGCAGCCGCCGTTTTTGCATAATCTGAATAAAATACGGTTTTTTCCAGAGACTGGCTGGAATACAGCAGTTCTCCGTTACCATCCAGAATCATAAAATGGATATCCTGGTTCGTGACCTGAAAAATATCCTCCAGATCGGCAGTCCTTCTCTGAACCTCTATATAACCCATATTTCTGCCCTGAATTTCCTTTACTACGGAGAAAACCTCCGGATTTGTCTTCTCACCCCAGTCGTCCATATGTTTTCCCACGACAATGGGGATTCCTTTTGTATTCGTCACCTCCCGCAGCCATGAGAGTCCTCTGTAATCCTTATTTACATTTGTCAGAGTATCGCCTGAGTTTTTGCTTGCAACAACATCTCCCCTCTGATTGAACAGGATAATACGGTAAAATGTTTTGCCGATGTAGTCAGTTGTCAAAGCCTCTGACAGCGTCTTTTTCGCCTCCCTCCGCCTCAGCTCCAACTTTGCATTCCCCGTCTGCGCATCAGTGTGTGCCAGTGTGTAAATTGCATCCAGCACATCCTGATTTGAAAGAAGAAAGCCCGCAATGGACTCCATCGGTTTCACATACTGTGTCCACTGCTGCTCATACTGCTGTGCCAGCATCTGCAAATTCAGGTATTCGTCCTTCAGATTCTTTCTGACACTGCTTTTGTAGTATATGCCGCCAAACAGAATCGCCGTCAGCAGGCCCAATATGGTATACAGCAGCGTTACCTTTTTCTGAAACCGCATATCCGTCCACATCCCTCTCCCGGCCAGTGCCTTATGCTTTAATCGCGCCTGCCACCATGCCGTCAACTATTTTTTTATTGAAAATAAGGAAAAGCACAAGCATCGGTATGGTAATGATGATCGCATCCGCAAACAGCATATTATACGAGCTGGAATACTGACCCATAAAAGAGTACAGGGTCAGCTGAACCGTCGCGTTGCGCAGACCGGGCAGAAAATACAATGGATTTGTAAAATCGCAGAATACCGTCACCGCATCCAGAATAATGACTGTGGAAGTAACCGGTTTGAGCAGAGGAAAGACAATTTTACTGAACATATTCCATTTTCCGCAGCCATCAATCCGGCCAGCCTCCTCCAGCTCCCGCGGTACCGACCCGATATAGCCGCGGTACAGCATAACGGTAAACGGCGTCTGCAGAGCTGTCTCTATCAGAATCATCCCAAACATCGTTTTGTAAATATGCAGTCCCTGCATCAGCCATATAGTCGGCATGATTGCCGGCGGCATAATGAGACCAATCATCATCATGACACTGATCATCTTTGTATATCTGCTCTTCCGTCTCTGAATCAGATATCCCGTCATGGAACAGGTTATCACAAGAACACACACGGATAGTAAAGATAACAGCATACTGTTTTTGAACGCTGTCAGAACAATATGGTTATGCAGATTGAGAACCTCCGTGTAATTGCTCCACTGAAACACTTTCGGAAGAGATATCTGTAAAAGATTGGCTTCCCTGCGGTCTTTCAGCGAGTTCACAAACATAAAAGCAAACGGAAGAATAAATACGGTGACCGCGACAAACACGCCAATGATATCACCAAAAAACACCCACTTTTTTCTTTTATTCATTTATTCTTCCTCCTTACTCAGCAAATATTTCTGCAGCGGGAAAATGATGATCGATATCAAAGCAAACATGATAACGTTGCCCGCGGTAGAAAGGCCATAGTATCCTGCTACATACTGTTTATAAACAATAGAGGAAAGAACATCCGTTGCAAATCCCGGTCCGCCCTCTGTCATCGACCATATCAGGTCAAACCATCTCATCCCGCTTACCAGCTGCAGGATAATTACAGAATTCATCGAAGGGCGGATCAGCGGAAATGTAACCATTTTCAGTTTCTGCCAGGCACTTGCTCCGTCAATCTCCGCGGCCTCATAGTACGTTTTATCGATTGCCTGAAGCCCTGCAATATAAATGACTGTCACAATGCCAAGTCCCTTCCAGATGTCTACTCCGATCACGGAGAACAAAGCTGAGTGAATATTTCCAAGCCAGTCGACCGCAGGAAGGCCCAGCTTTTGCAGTATCAGATTAAACAGTCCCTTTGAAGGATGCATTAAAGCCCTGAAGGTAATGCCGGTCGCGATCGTACTCACCAGATGCGGAAAAAAGATAGTCGCCCTGAGGAAATTTTTGCTTCTGATACCACTGTTTAGAAAAACCGCAGTAAAGAATCCGAGCACCACTTTGGCGGCACAAGTGCAGACCGCGTAGACGGGGGTATTCCTAAGTCCTATCCTCAGGGAGTTTTCAGAAAAGAACATTCGGAAATTCTCAAGACCGATGAAACGGAAACCGTCAAAATCCCAGACTGTCAGGCTGAAAAACAGAGAACAGATAAGAGGAATCAGAAATATCACAACATAGATAATCAGTGTCGGGACTGCAAACCAACCGGAATACACAGATTTATTTTTTTTTCGCATCGTTTAACCTCCCAGAAAAGGGCCGGCGCAGAACAGTCGGCTGTTCTGCGCCGGCCCTCGATTTTTATCCGGTCACTGGTTTATTCCCAGTTAAGCCCCTGCTGTAAAGCCTGCTTCCTGCAGTCTTCATCCCACTTTGCCGCCGCTTCCTCGGCAGTCGTCTGACCAGTCGCCGCCTCTGTACAGATTGCACCTCCCTGTGTAGTGGTAACGCCGCACTGGAATTCCATTGCCGTGCTTGTCTTCCCTTCGTCAAAATAGACCTGGGCATCCTTGACCGCCTGGAAAACATTATCCGGCAGGTCATATCCTTTGACACAATACGGACCGTCCGGAAGCTTTGCAGCCACATACGCATCCAGTGCTTCGTCAGAAATGAAGAACTCCATAAAGCGTTTTGCATCGTCAATCTTATCCGAGTTTTTGTTCACATACATAGCGCTCGGCATCCACACGGTCAGGCCAACATTGTCCGGATTATCTCCCGGGATTGCAAACAGGCCGATTTTGTTGACATCATCTCCATACAGCGAATAGATATTAGGCAGTGCACCCGAAAGAATGATCCAGTGTGCTCCGTCTCCATTTACAATCATATCGCATCCGTCATCATAAGTGGTTGCCAGACAGTCAGAATTGTAAAACTGAACCGTATCAGCTAATTTCTGCCAGCTTGCCAGTGCAGCCGGCGTTGTTGCATATTTTGCCTTTCCTGCCTCGAAATCAGCCGGAAATGTAGGCGCTTCTGCCAGGACATTGTAGAAATCTCCCAAAACAGGCACCTGGGACGTCCAGTTGTCAGCCAGTGTACCGATAATTGCAGTCTCCCCGGCCTCCTTCAGGATCTCACAGTTGGCAAGGAAGTCATCCCATGTTTTCGGCACTTCCAGATTGTATTCCTCATAGATATCTCTGTTGTACAGTACAGAACCTGAAGACGATGAGGCGAACGGGATACCATATGTCACTCCATCGACTGTCACAGCATCTTTAAATGTGTCATCCAGTTTCTCTACAAAACCCTCATTTGTGATGTCAAGGAAATAGTCCTCCGGATTGATCCCTGCAAAAACCGATCCGCTGTTATACACCAGCAGATCCGACATCTCACCGGCGGCAAGACGAGATTTGACAATATTTCTTCCCTCATCGGCACCCGGAAATGTCTCTACATCAAGAGTAATACCCAGTTTTTCCTCCGCAAGCTCACACACTGCCTCAAATCCGTCCAGCGCTTCCGAATTCGGCACCATGATAGTGAGCGAGGCCTCTTTGTACTCCCATTCTCCCTCTGTATCAGCTGCCTGTGCCGGAATCATCCCCAAAAGTACCGTTCCTGTCAGGGACAGTGCTATCAAACTTCTAAGCTTCATTTTAAGTTCCTCCTTTTTTATTTAGTGATGTAATTCTAAGTCAAAAGGTGGAAAAAGGACATGGATAATCAATAAATTTTGGATGAAATTTTGAAAAATATTTTAAATTTCGAAAAAATCTGCATTTAAATGTTTTCAGGCAAAATTAGTATACAATATTCTGCGTTCGGTTCAGCAGGCAGATAGCGAACCGGCCTTAAAATACAGTAATTTAAATCAGTAATTATAATCTTATGCGGGCTTACGCCTGCAGAGGCTCTCTGCAGGAGAAACCGGCATAAACTGTAAAGAAGCAGCGGCCCTGCAGCCGCTGCTCCCGTATTTTGTATTCTGTCTGTCAATCAAATCTGATTTCTCTGCAAAACCGCAGACCGACCAGAAGCTGTCTGTCAGTCTTCATCCGCATTCTGGCGCGCCGCGATCTCCTTCTCCTGGACGTCGTTCGGAGCCTGCTCGTAGCGTGCGAACTCGTAGGAGTAGTCGCCGCTGCCGCCGGTCATGGAGCGCAGCTGCGTCGAATAGCCGTACAGCTCGGACATCGGGACGTCCGCCTCGATGATCGTGTTGCCCTTGTGGTCCGGATTCATGCCCAGCACACGGCCGCGTCTCTTGTTCAGGTCGCCCATGACGTCGCCCGTGAACTTATCCGGAACCGTCACCTTTACGGATGCGATCGGCTCGAGCAGAACCGGTCCTGCCTCCATGAAGCCCTTCTTGAAGGCCTGGCTCGCCGCGGTCTTGAACGCCATCTCGGACGAATCTACCGGATGATATGATCCATCGTAAAGCACTGCCTTCACGCCGACTACCGGATATCCGGCAAGCGGGCCCTTGACCACGGATTCCTGGATGCCCTTTTCAACCGCCGGGAAGTAGTTCTTCGGAACCGCGCCGCCTACGACTACCTGCTCGAACTCATACGGAGTCTCCAGGGAATCAAGCGGTGAGAAGCGCATCTTGACGTGACCGTACTGGCCGTGTCCGCCGGACTGCTTCTTGTACTTGGAGTCCACGTCAGAGCTCTTGCGGATGGTCTCGCGGAACGCTACCTTCGGCTTGGTCAGCTCCACATCCACCTTGTATTTCGTCAGAAGCTTGCTGACGACGATGTCCAGATGCTGGTCGCCCAGACCGTACAGCAGGGTCTGGCGGTTCTCTCCGTCGTTGACGACCTTGATCGTCAGATCCTCCTGCGCGAGCTTTGCAAGCGCCTGCGCAACCTTATCTTCCTCGCCCTTCGTCTTCGCCATGTACCGCTTGTATGTATACGGTACCGGCGCGTCGATGCGGCCATAGGCGATCGGGGTGGCCTTCGTGGAGAGCGTGTCGCCCGTGGAAGCATTGAGCTTGCCGATGGCTCCGATGTCGCCCGCGTGGAGCTCCGGCACCTCGACGGCCTTGCTGCCTTCCATCACGTACAGCTTGCTGATGCGCTCTTCGTTGTCGGTCGCCTCATTATAAAGCGTATCGTCATTCTTGATCACGCCGGAGGCAACCTTGATCATCGAATACTTGCCGATAAACGGATCGACGATCGTCTTCCAGATATAGGCGGATTTCGCCTTGGAGAAATCATAGTCTGCCTCGAAGACTTCCTTCGTCTTCATGTTGACGCCGGCAATCTTGCGCTTCTCCGGCGAAGGCATGTAGCTTACAATGTCGTCGAGCAGGATCAGGATTCCCTGCAGGTTCAGGCTGGCGCCCATCGTCACCGGCACGATGGAGCAGTCGGACACGTTCGTGTGGAGCGCGGAGACGATCTCTGCCTCGGAGAACTCTTCACCGTTGAAATAACGGTCCATCATCTCCTCGCTCGTCTCGGCCACGGCCTCGATCAGGTTCTCGCGGTACTTCTCCAGGTACTCGTTCAGGTACTCCGGGATCTCGCACTCAACCTTCTCCTGCTTGTTCACATAGCGCCTGCCGGCCATCTTCACAACGTTGACGTAGCCTACGAACTTCTCGTTCTCGCGGATCGGCAGATGCAGAGGAGCGATCTTCTTGCCGTAGAGCTCAGTCAGATCCTCGACCACCTTCCGGTAGCTGGCATTGTCAAAATCCATGTTGGAGACATAGAAGATCCTCGGGAGCTTGTATTTCTCGCAGAGATCCCATGCTTTCTCGGTGCCGACTTCAACGCCGCTCTTGCCGTTGACCACGATAACCGCGGCGTCTGCCGCCGCAGCCGCTTCCTCAGCCTCGCCAAAGAAATCAAAGTACCCAGGCGCATCGAGGACATTGATCTTTGTGTCGCCCCATACGATCGGCACCATTGACGTGCTGATTGAAAATTTTCTCTTAATCTCTTCTTTATCAAAATCGCTGATAGTATTTCCCTCGGCCACATTGCCAAGACGGCTTGTAATACCTGCCAGATACGCCATGGACTCCACAAGACTCGTCTTCCCGGCGCCGCCATGTCCGAGAATCACGACGTTACGGATTTTGTCTGTTGTGTAAACCTTCATAGTTTTTCCTCCAATATTAGTTAGTCCGTGGACATAAATGCCCGCATGGATATATTCTACTAAAAGTGCAAGAGCATTTCAAGCATTTTATTCACTTTTAACAATATTTTTATTTTTCATGCTTTAAAGCGTCACAGTGTTTGACATCCCCCCGGATTGATAGTAAAATATGCCTGATACCGGGCAGAATTTACAGGCCCCGGCGGTCGCCGGACAGGAATAAAACCGCGCAGTATGGCGTGCCGCCGGACGGGGCTGAGGCCGCGTAGTATGGCGTGCCGCCGGACGGGACTGAGGCCGCATAATATGGCGTGCCGCCGGACGGGACTGAGGCCGTGCAGTATGGCGTGCCGCCGGACGGGGCTGAGGCCGCGCAGTATGGCGTGCCGCCGGACGGGGCTGAGGCCGCGGGCACGGAACAGCCCGCACGCCGCTTCCGGCCCGGCATCATGACATCTGCAGTCAGGAAAAGGAACGAAAATTATGGATTTGAAAACATTTGGCTTTATCGGACTTGGGCTGATCGGGGGATCTCTCGCGCGTTCTCTGCGCAGAGTCCGCCCGGGCTGCCGGATCATGGCATATACAAGGACGCGTGCAACCACGGAGCAGGCGCTGAAGGAGCATGTGATCGACGCTGTCTGCGAGTCTCTTTCCGATGCGTCCTTCGCGGCATGCGACTGCATCTTCCTGTGCGCTCCGGTCGGCAGCAATATCGAAGCGCTCCGGATCCTCCGGGACATCGTGGCCGAGGACTGTATTCTCACAGATGTAGGAAGCGTCAAGACGGATATTCATCTGGCCGCGGCGGATCTCGGGCTGAACGGGCGCTTCATCGGGGGCCATCCGATGACCGGCTCCGAAAAATCAGGGTTTGCAAACGCCACGGATCACCTGTTTGAAAACTCTTACTATATCATTACCCCCTCTGAGGGCACGGATCCCGAGCGGATCGATGTCTGCCGTACTCTGGCTGCCGACATCGGCGCGCTCCCGGTTATTCTGGATTACCGGCAGCATGATTTTGTGACCGCCGCCGTCAGCCACCTGCCGCATCTGATCGCAGCTTCGCTCGTCAATACCGTGCATGATCTCGATTCCAGGGAGGAAGTCATGAAGATGATCGCCGCAGGAGGATTCAAGGACATCACAAGGATCGCTTCATCCTCGCCCGAGATGTGGGAGCATATCTGCCTCTCCAACCGGGAAAATATTACCGAGGTCATGGACACCTTCGTCCGGCTCCTGGAGGATTCCCGCAGGCAGATGGCCGCAGGCGACGGAAAGGCAATCTACCGAATGTTCGAGCGCTCCAGGGATTACCGGGATTCTTTCTCATCTTCTCCGCTCGGAGCAATCAAGAAAATCTACACGATCTACTGTGATATCGTGGACGAATCGGGAGCGATCGCCACGATCGCCACTACACTGGCCGTCAACGGGATCAGCATTAAAAATATCGGCATCGTACACAACCGTGAATTTGAGGAAGGCGTTCTGCGCATCGAATTTTATGAAGAAGAGCCTTCCGTGAAGGCTGCCGAGATACTGCGGCAGCACCGGTATCAGGTGTGGGTGCGTTAAACGAAAACGTTTGCAGGAAAGCGCAGCGTTATATCTTTATATGAAAAAGAAGATCTGCGCGAAATGGTTTAAAGATAATGCTTTAAAGACGAAAGGATTTTTCATTATGGAGATTCAGTATACTGCCCCGCTGCGCGGGGAGCTCACCGTCCCGGGGGACAAATCGATCTCTCACCGCAGCGTCATGTTCGGCGCTCTGGCGGACGGGCGCACGGAGGTCAGCCATTTTCTGACCGGCGCCGACTGCCTCTCGACGATCGCTTGCTTCCGGCAGATGGGGATTGAAATTGAACAGAATGGCACAGATGTGACGGTCCACGGGAAGGGGCTGGACGGGCTGCAGGCGCCTTCAGGCATCCTCGACGCAGGCAACAGCGGGACGACCGTGCGGCTGATGTCCGGAATCCTCTCCGGGCAGTCTTTTTCTTCCGTCATCACCGGGGACGAGTCGATCTGCCGGCGGCCGATGAAGCGCATCATGACGCCTCTCTCGGAGATGAACGCCTTGATCCGCTCCCGGCAGGATAACGGCTGCGCGCCGCTCGAGATCCGCCCCTCCGCTCTGAAGGGTATTCATTATCAGTCCCCGGTCGCCTCCGCGCAGGTGAAGTCCTGTGTGCTTCTGGCCGGGCTCTATGCGGACGGCAGGACGAGTGTGACAGAGCCGGCCGTCTCCAGGAACCATTCTGAGCTGATGCTGCGCTATTTCGGCGCGGACGTCGTCTCCGAGGGCACCACGGCCTCGGTCGCTCCACGGCCGCATCTGACCGGCCAGCGTATCCGTGTGCCGGGCGACATCTCTTCGGCAGCCTATTTTATCGCCGCCGCTCTTCTGGTGCCCGGCTCGGAGGTGCTGCTCAAAAATGTCGGCATCAACCCGACACGCGACGGGATGCTGCACGTCTGCCAGGCGATGGGCGCCGACATCACTCTCTTAAATGCGGATTTCTCCGGGGCAGAACCGTGTGCGGATCTGCTCGTGCGCAGCAGTTCTCTGCACGGCACCGTCATCGAGGGCGATATCATCCCCACGCTGATCGACGAGCTGCCTGTGCTGGCCGTACTCGGCGCATTCGCGGACGGCACGACCATCATCCGCGACGCTGCTGAGCTTAAGGTGAAGGAATCTGACCGCATCGCTGTCATGACCGAAAATCTCTCTGCCATCGGATGCGATGTGCAGGCCACAGAGGACGGTATGATCATCCGCGGCGGCAGCCCGCTGCACGGCGCGGTCATCGACAGCAGAAAAGACCACCGCGTCGCCATGAGCTTCGCCGCGGCGGCCCCGGCCTGCGACGGAAAAATGGAGATCCGTGACAGCGACTGCGTAACGATCAGCTATCCCGGATTTTACCGTGATCTGGAAAAGCTGTGCCGCTGAACTGAAACTATTATAAAATGTTATTATTCCTCCGGATTCTCCGGGCTGAGGCCCAGAGCCGCCGCGCCGTCTGCATTCCAGAAGAGCTTTCCTCCTTCGTACGCAGCCACGCAGCCCTGATCCGTCTGGGACTGCTCCAGTCCGATCACCGGAATGCCGACTTCGTTTGCATAGGCGCAGACCGTCTGCACCAGTCCGGCCACAAGCGGATCCTCCATATAAAGGATACCGTCCACTGCACCGGCCATCTCAGATGCCGCCATATCAATATCGATCTCGTCCTTAATCTCCGCCGAAACCAGCTCAATCCCATACTGTCCGGCAAACGATTCGTACTCTGTAAGCTGCGCGGCCGCATCCGTGTTGTCTGAGGAATAGATCACTCCGACCTTCCCTGCGTCGGGGTACAGCTGCCGGAAAAGTGCAAGCTGGCGCTGTGCATCCTTCGCATCCTCCGGAAGCGAGCTCTGCGCGTCTTTGCCAGACTTCTTCGAAGTCTTTGTCCCCTGGTCTTCCGTCTCCTCTGTTCCCGCACCGGACTGCGGAGCGCTCTCTTCATCTGATGACGTCTGTCCGTCTCCGGCATCTGTCACGGCTCCCGCCTGCCCATTTCCGGCGGCCATTCCATTACCCGCTGCGGTTTCTCCCGACCCATTAAGACCATAGAGACTCTCCACTTTCTCCCGGAACACAGAGTCTATGCTCTCCGGATCGATCTGCTCCAGAAATTCTGTCTTCACATAAGCCTCGATCGTCTCTCCGTCCTCATCCGTAAACTGGATCCGGGACCACCCGCTGCTCTCCTGCTCCAGAACAAAGACGATGTCCCCCTCTGAGAGCGCTCCGGCCTTATCCGCTTCCGTGGAAGCTTCCATGCGGACATTCACGCGGGTGTTTGCCTTATAAAATTCCTCCAGCTTTCCAAGATATTCCGACTTGACAAAGCCCTCCGCGATATCCGCCATATTTTCATAGCAGATATGTGTCCAGTCGTCCTCCTCGTCAAGGGCATATACATCCATGCCTTTTGTCAGAGACGCCATGATCTCCGCCTCCGTGGACGGGGTCTCACGGACATTGACACGGTCGCCCTTTACGAGACGGATGCCCGTCTCTTCCTCCGACAGTTCCGTTTCTGATTCCGTTTCGTCGTCTGAGTCTGTTTCACTCTCCGACTCTGTCCCTGAGTCCGTTTCCTGATCCTGCAGAGCCCCGGTCTCCGAATCTGTATCTGCGTCCGTTTCGGCTCCGGCTTCTGAGTCCGTTTCCGCGTCCGTCTCAGCTCCGGTCTCACGGTTCACTTCGGCAGCATTCTCCGAATCCTGCTCAGCCTCCGAATCCGTTTCTGTATCTTGTTCAGCTTCGATCCCCGGGTCTGTTTCTGCGTCCTGCACGGCCCCGGTCTCCAGATCCGTCTCTGCTTCCGGGACGGTCTCTGCTTCTATTTCTTCCCCTGCCGTGACCCCGGTCTCGAACGTTTCTGTCATCTCTGTATCCGACTCCGACTGGCGTTCTGTTCTGATGGCGTCTGCAGATTCATCCTCAGCCTCGGATTCCGTCTGACCCGCCGTCCCTGAGACATCCGCAGATTTATCCTCTTCCTCAGACTCTGTCTGGGCCTCCGCCTCTGGGGCATCCGCAGATTCTGCCTTTGTCCCGGATCCGGTCTGAACCTTTGCTGCTTCCGCAGGCTCTTTTTCCGTATCTGCATCTGTATCTGCAGGCGAATCCGCAGCGGCCTGTATCGCCGAGGCCTCATCGCTCTCATTTTCGGTGCTCACAGATTCCGTGTCATCTTCCGTGTCAGTCTCCCGGCTGTCCGGTCTGCCCTGCCCTTTTTCCGTTTTTTCTTCCTCTGTCTGCTTTTCGTCAGCAGGCGTCTCGTCCCCTGCCTTCTCCGATCCGGAAGGATCTGCTTTCTCCGGCTGCGTTTCCGGTTCGCCCGGCTTTCCCGCATTTGCTTTCCCGCTCTCCTGCTCTGCGGGATCTGTCTCTTCAAGTATCAGCTGGTCGTCCTCCGCCGGCCCGGCCTCATCCTCGTTTTCCCCGGACAGATCCAGCGCCAGATCCGCAGGAGCCTGCTCTGTCCCGGTCTCCGTCGTCAGTTCCGTCTCCAGCAGGATCTCCATCTCCGACTCGGCGACGACCTCCACATTCTCTATGAGCAGCGTCTGAAGCTCCGTCTCCGTCTCCTGAATGCTCTTTTTTGCGCCGCATCCGGACAGCGACGCAAGGACTACAGACGCTCCGATCATTCCTGTAACTGCCTTGTACTTCATCAAACCCCTCCTGACCTGTCAGTTTAATACATTTATACAGAAAGCGCCTCAGAATCTGAGGCGCTCAGGTCTGTCAATCTTTTACATCTTTTATGCTGAAGCTCATTCTTCCCATTTTGTCTTTGCCAAGGCAGACTACCTTCACCTTGTCACCCAGGGTGAGCACATCCTCCACTCTGTTGATGCGCTCTTTGGCAATCTTGGAAATGTGCACCATTCCCTCCTTGCCCGGGGCAAACTCCACAAACGCGCCAAACTCCTTGATGCTCACAACCTCGCCGGTAAATACCTGCCCGGCCTCGAAGTCTGTCACGATAATGCGGATCATGTCGGCGGCCTTGTCCATCATCGCCTGATCTGTGCCGCAGATCGATACGAATCCGTCGTCGTTGATATCAATCTTCACGCCGGTGCGCTCGATGATCGTGTTGATCGTCTTACCGCGCTGTCCCACGACATCGCCGATCTTCTGCGGATCGATCTGGAGCTGGCTGATCTTCGGCGCATACTTGCCGACCGTCGGTCTCGGCTCGGAAATGCACGGCATCATGACCTCTTTGAGGATGTACTCCCTCGCCTGGTGGGTGCGCGCGATCGCTTCCTCCACGATCGGCCTGGTCAGGCCATGGATCTTGATGTCCATCTGGATCGCGGTGATCCCGTCGAGCGTGCCCGCCACCTTAAAGTCCATGTCTCCGAAGAAGTCCTCCAGACCCTGAATATCCGTGAGCACGATGTAGTCGTCGTCTGTCTCGCCGGTCACAAGGCCGCAGGAAATGCCTGCCACCATCTTCTTGATCGGCACGCCGGCCGCCATCAGGGACATTGTGGAAGCGCAGACGCTCGCCTGCGACGTAGAGCCGTTGGACTCAAATGTCTCGGACACGGTGCGGATCGCGTACGGGAACTCTTCCTCGCTCGGAAGCACCGGAATGAGGGCCTTCTCTGCAAGCGCTCCGTGGCCGATCTCGCGGCGTCCAGGGCCGCGGCTGACCTTGGTCTCGCCAACCGAATAGGACGGGAAATTGTAATGATGCATGTATCTCTTGCCCGTAATGTTCTCATCCAGGCCGTCTACCTTCTGCATCTCGGAGAGCGGAGCCAGCGTCGTGACCGTGCAGATCTGCGTCTGGCCGCGCGTAAACATTGCGGAGCCGTGCACTCTCGGGATCAGGTCGACCTCCGCTGCGAGCGGGCGGATCTGCGTGATCTGGCGGCCGTCCGGGCGTTTGTGATCCTTCAGGATCATCTTGCGGACGGTCTTCTTCTGATACTGGTACAGCGCCTCGGAGAGCAGTCCCAGCCACTCCTCGTTGTCCGCAAACGCTTCCTCGAGCCTTGCGGAGATCTGGCGGATATTTTCCTCGCGCTCCTGCTTTACATCCGTAAATACGGCGGTCTCCATCTCCTCCGGCGTCACGATCTTTTTGATGGCCTCAAAAAGCTCGTCCGGGATCGCACAGCTCTCATAGGAGTGCTTCGGCTTTCCAACCTCCGCCACGATCCTGTTGATAAAATCGATGATCTGAAGATTGACCTCGTGGCATTTGTAGATCGCGTCGATCATGACCTCGTCTCTGACCTCGTTGGCCCCGGCCTCGATCATGATGACCTTCTCCCCGGTAGAGGCAACGGTCAGCTGAAGATCGCCGTCGTTCCACTGCGCCTGGGACGGATTGAGAACCAGTTCCCCATCCACCAGGCCCATCTGCGTCATCGCGCACGGGCCCTCAAAGGGAATATCTGAGATCGCCGTCGCGATCGCAGCGCCCAGCATCGCGGTCAGCTCCGGACGGCACTCCGGGTCTACGGACATGACCATGTTGTTCAGCGTCACATCGTTGCGGTAGTCCTTCGGGAACAGCGGACGCATCGGACGGTCGATCACGCGGGAGGTCAGGATCGCGTTCTCCGACGGCTTTCCCTCTCTCTTGTTAAATCCGCCCGGGATCTTTCCCACCGAATAGAATTTCTCTTCATATTCCACGCTCAGCGGGAAGAAGTCGATCCCGTCGCGCGGCTTTTCCGACGCAGTGGCAGTCGACAGCACCGTCGTGTCCCCATAATGCATAAACGCGCAGCCATTTGCCTGGGCTCCCACACGGCCTATGTCCACAGTGAGCGTTCTTCCTGCAATCTCCATTGAATAACTTTTATACATAGATTCTTCTCCTTTTCTGACTGGTGTGGCGTTCAGAACAGGAATCCCGTATGCGTCCGAAACTACTGAAAAAAAGATTTCTGAACACGGTCTTTGTGAAATCCGCTTTTCAGTGGTCTCGGCAGCGCTTCTGCGGAACCTGTCCTTCGCGCAAATCGGGGCTGCGGCAAAATAAACAGCAGACCCTGTCCTGTATTCTGCGACAGCCCCCAAGTGTCTTATTTTCTGATTCCAAGCTTCGCGATCAGCGTGCGGTAGCCCTCCAGATCTGTCTTTCTCAGATAGGCAAGCAGGCCCCTTCTCTGACCAACCATCTTCAGAAGTCCTCTTCTGGAATGATGATCCTTCGGATGTGTCTGCAGATGTGCGGTCAGCTCCTGGATCCGGGCTGTGAGCACTGCGATCTGCACCTCCGGTGAACCCGTGTCGCCGGGCTTTCTGGCGTACTCATTGATGATAGCCGTTTTCTTTTCCTTTGAAATCATGATAGTTCTCCTCCTGTTTTTTGATCGCCTGCTGCCAGGAAACCGGTCGGAGCGTCCATGTCTCTGGGCAGCGGCTGAAATGCCGTGTTCAACTGTATCGCGCTCCTGCTGTCCCGGCAGAAAGCGCCGCGGCAGGGCCCAACAGTTTACGCACTCACTCAATATAACATAAGAAATCTTTCAAGTCAACCGGAAAAAAGAAGACGTTTTTCCTGTTTTTCCTGCCGCTTCTTCTATCCCGAAATATTCTTTTCCCGCCCGGATGTCCTGCTCCATCTGCGCTTTCAGCGCCTCTACCGACGCAAATTTCTGCTCCGGCCGCCGGAATCTGCGGATGCGCACCCGCACCTTTCTCCCATACAGGTCCTCGTCCGCCCCGTAGAGATAGGTCTCCACCCCGAGGAAGGAGCCGTCCACCGTCGGCTTATAGCCGATATTGGTGACTCCGCGCCAGCAGGAATCCCCCGCGCTCACCTCGCTGAAATACACTCCCGGCGGGGGCAGGAGCTTTCTCCGGTCCGGGACCTGGTTGATCGTCGGCATCCCGATCTTTCTGCCAAGCTGCTTTCCATGCTCCACCGTGCCTTCTACCGGATAGGCGAATCCCAGCAGCTGTTCTGCAAGCTCCATGTCGGCATCTGCAAGCGCCTCCCTGATGCGGGTGCTGCTGATCTCGCGGCCCTCATGGCATTCCTTCTCCATCACGATGAGCCGGAATCCGTACCTGCCCTGCAGCTTCTTCAGAAGAGAGACGTCCCCCCTGCGGTCATGCCCGAAGCGGAAATCTGTTCCGACAACGATATGCTTTGCCTTCAGGCGTTCTGCGAGCACCTGCGACACGAACGTCTCAGGCTCCATGCGCAGGATTTCCGGGACAAACGGGCAGCGGATCATGCAGTCCGTGCCGGCCCGCTCCAGGATCCCGCGTTTTTCCTCATCCGTCAAAAGCACCGGATGATCCTCCGGCGCGATCGTAAAAGCAATCCCGTAATATCCCGCGTCCTGCAGGCGGAGCACTTCCCTGAGGAGCTTCTGGTGTCCGCGGTGCAGGCCGTCAAACTTGCCGAGCATCACTGCCGACGGTGCTTCCGAGCGAAAATCTGTCGTATCATGTATCTCAATCATCCGTTGCTTCTGTCAGCTCCTTTTTCTGCAGTACGCTCATGCCTCTGCAGATTTCTTTTCCAAGGCGCGCCTTTCTGCCGCTTCTGCAGGCTTTGTTTCCGCGGTACGGCTGTCTGCTGCCTCGCAGGCGTCGTTTTCAGCGATGCAGTCATCTGCCGCTTCTGCAGGCGGCTAGAGAAACATTTTCTCGGGGCGCAGGCTGCCGCTCTCCCTCCGCCATCTGTAGACGGCGAGAAATTCTCCGTTTTCCGCGTACACCCTGACCAGCTCCCCGTCCCCGAAGCCGCCCTCGCGCAAAAGGCGTCCGTACAGCGGATTCCCGTTTCTCACGAGGCGTTCGGCCTCCGGCGTCAGGCTGACGGCGCGGTACTGCCGGAATACGGAGTCCGTGCTCATGACGATCTCTGCCAGCCGCCCCGCATCGCGGTACCGCTCCACCGTATCAAGCGTCACGCTGTCCTCCAGGACAAACGGCCCCGCCTTTGTGCGCAGCAGCTGTTTCATACAGCCGCCGCAGCCGAGAGCCGCGCCGATATCGTGGCACAGCGTGCGGATATAGGTTCCCTTTGAGCACGTCACGGTCAGCGTGGCCTCCGGAAAACAGATCTCGTCGACCGTGATCCGGCGGATCGTGATCCGGCGCGGCCTGCGCTCCACCTCGACTCCCTGCCGGGCAAGCTCATACAGTCTCCGGCCGTCCACTTTGAGTGCCGAGTACATCGGGGGGATCTGCTCCTGCTCCCCGGCAAATCCGCTGACACAGGCGCGCAGCTCTTCCTCCGTGCACACGACCGGCCTTTCCTCCAGGATCCGGCCCGTGACGTCCTGCGTGTCCGTCGTCCTTCCCAGAAGAAGCACGGCGCGGTACGTCTTGTCGCGGTCCGTGAGCATATCGCACACCTTCGTAGCTTTCCCCAGGCAGACCGGGAGCACTCCCTGCGCCTCCGGATCCAGCGTCCCGGTGTGGCCGATCTTTTTCTGCCTCAGGATCCCCCGCAGCTTCGCCACCACATCGTGCGATGTGTAGCCGCGTTCCTTGTATATATTGATAATTCCGTCAATCACTGTCTTTCACCTGCGCAAACTGCCCGTCGAGGCAGAACAGCAGACGCTCTGTGATCTCACGGACCCCGCCCTGTATATTGTAGCCGGCCGCCCGCACATGGCCGCCGCCGCCAAACGTTCCCGCCACCCTGCTTACATCCACGCAGCTTTTGGAGCGCAGGCTGACTTTGTATTTTCCCGGCTCCGACTCATACAGGAAGACGGCCACCTCTGTCCCCCTCGTGCTCATCAGCATCTGGACGATCCCGTCCAGGTCCGAAGGCTCCACGCCGTAGTCCTCCATGTCCTGCAAGCTCACCTTGCTGAGGATCACCTTTCCCGAGCGCACAAGAATACTTTCCTGCAGCGCCTTGCCGATGATCCGGTTCTGGCGGTAAGTCTTATCGTAGTACGTGTAATTTGTGATTCCGGAGGCGTCGATCCCTTTTCGCATCAGCTTTGCGGCGATCTCCATCGTCTCCGGGGAGGTGCAGGAATGCCGGAAGACGCCGGTGTCATGCACGATCCCCATATACAGGGCCTCTGCAGACTCAGCCGGGATCTTCTCCTCCTCCAGCACCGTAAACACCAGCTCCGACGTCGAGCTGGCGTCCGGGACGATATAGTCAATGTCCCCAAAGCCCTGATTGCTGATATGGTGGTCTATGCATATGACTCTCCTGGCGGTCTTTCTGAAGTCAGCCGCCTGCCCGAGGCGCCGCTCATCGGCGCAGTCCAGGCAGAAGAACAGATCACAGCCCCTGTTCCGGCCGAAATCGTGGCAGATCTCTTCTGTCCCCGGAATGATCCGGTACGAATCCGGGATCTTTTCAAGGTAGACCTTTGTCTCCACCTCCGGGTAATTCTTTCTCAGATAGTGATACAGGCCGAGGCAGGAGCCGACCGCGTCCCCGTCCGGACGGATATGTCCGGCGATCGCGGCTGTCCGCACATTTTTCAGTTCTTCTGCGAGGTTAAACATCCGAATCCTCCTTCGCTGCATCGTTCCTCACTACATCATCGATCAGCTTCGACATGTTTACGCCGTATTCGATCGACTGATCCAGGATAAAGCGGATCTCCGGCGTGTTGCGCAGATTGACGCTGTGCGCGATCTGGCGGCGCACATACCCCTCCGCACTTTTCAGTCCCTCAATGGTGTCCGCGGCAGCCTTTGCATCCCCGAGCACGGAAATATAAACCTTGCAGGTTTTCAGATCCGGGGCGACCTCGGCCGCCACCACGGACGTCATCGGCGCGATCCGCGGATCCTTGATCTCGTTCTGTATGATGCGGGAGAGCTCGCGCTGGACCTCACCGTTAATTCTTGTATTCTTTATACTGTTCTTTCTCATCCTGTCAACCGTCCTTCTGTCAGACTCTCAAACACCTTTCCGGAATCGCTGCCGTTCACTCCGCACCGACACTAAATTTAACGATTCCGGACGCCGCACTAGCGTGGAACCTCAACCATGACGTACGCCTCGACCCGGTCTTCTTCCTTGATATCGTTAAACTTTTCAAAGACGAGACCGCACTCGTAGCCGGCCCTCACTTCCTTCACATCGTCCTTGAAACGCCTCAGCGATGCGAGCGAGCCCTCGTAAATCGAAGTATCGTCTCTGAAGATCCGGACAGAGCAGTTCCTCTGGAACACGCCGTCTGTCACATACGCGCCGGCAATCGTTCCCACACCGGACGCCTTGAAGGTCTGGCGCACCTCGGCATGGCCGATCACCTTCTCTTCAAAGATCGGATCCAGCATTCCCTTCATCGCGGCCTCAACGTCCGCGATCGCGTCGTAGATCACACGGTACAGACGGACATCGACGCCCTCGCGCTCCGCGGTCGTCTTTGCCATCGCATCCGGGCGCACATTGAAGCCGATGATGATCGCGTTTGAAGCAGACGCGAGGATCACATCGGACTCGTTGATCGCGCCGACGCCGCCGTGGATGATCTTGACGATAACCTCGTCGTTGGACAGCTTGAGCAGGCTCTGCTTCACGGCCTCGACCGAGCCCTGCACGTCGGCCTTGACGATGATATCCAGCTCCTTCAGGCTGCCCGCCTGGATCTGTGAGAACAGATCGTCCAGGGACATCCTTGCCTTCGTGTCCTCGAGCAGGCGCTCACGGCCCTCGCTGATGAAGGTCTCGGCAAAGTTTCTCGCCTCTTTTTCGCTGTCAAGGCTCATAAAGATCTCTCCGGCATTCGGGACGTCGCTCAGACCCAGGATCTCAACCGGGGTCGAAGGTCCTGCCTCCTTCACTCTGCGGCCCTTGTCGTCCATCATGGCGCGCACCTTGCCGTAGCAGGAGCCTGCCGCCACCGGGTCGCCCACATGGAGCGTTCCCTTCTGAACCAGCACCGTGGCCACCGGGCCCTTGCCCTTGTCAAGCTCGGCCTCGATCACAAGCCCTCTGGCCTTGCGCTTCGGATTCGCTCTCAGCTCCGATACCTCTGCGGTGAGCAGGATCATCTCCAGAAGCGTATCGATCCCCTCATGCGTATGCGCGGAGACCGGCACGAATACCGTATTGCCGCCCCAGTCTTCGGGCACCAGCTCGTATTCGGTGAGCTCCTGCTTTACACGCTCCACATTCGCGCTCGGCTTGTCGATCTTGTTGATCGCCACAATGATCTCGATCCCCGCCGCCTTTGCATGGCTGATCGCCTCGATCGTCTGCGGCATCACGCCGTCGTCCGCCGCGACCACGAGGATCGCAATATCTGTCGCGTTCGCGCCGCGCATGCGCATGGCCGTGAACGCCTCATGGCCCGGAGTGTCAAGGAACGTGATCCTCTGGCCGTCGATCGACACAACGTACGCACCGATATGCTGCGTGATGCCGCCGGCCTCCTTGTCGATCACGTGGGTATTTCGGATCGCATCCAGGAGGGACGTCTTTCCATGGTCTACATGGCCCATGACGCAGACGACCGGCGAGCGCGGCACGAGCGTCTCTTCCGGATCCTCATCCTCTCTGAGAAGCTCCTCGATCACATTGACCTTTACTTCTTTTTCACAGATGCAGTTGAACTCAAGCGCGATCTCTTCTGCCTTGTCAAAATCGATCTCCTGGTTTACCGTCACCATCGTGCCCTGAAGGAACAGCTTCTTTACGATCGCAGACGGCTGCACCTTCATCGCCTCTGCCAGCTCGGAGATCGTCAGCTTCTCCGGTATCGTGATGTTGCGGATTACCTCCTCCGGCTTCTCCGCGGGCTTCGGCGCCGGGGCCTTGGACTGCTGGCCCTTCTTCACGCCGCCCTTCTGGTTCTGGCGCGCGTTCTTCTCCAGTCTGTCGAACTTATCTCCCTTTTCATTGCGGTTTCTGTCGCCGCGCTCCGTGCGCTTCCTGCTCTCTTTTTCAAGCGGCTTGCTCTCGACCGGAGCCTTGGGGATCCCGGAAGACCTGCCGCCCTGGCCCCTGCCCTGGCCGTCGCCCGAGTATCTGCCGCCCTGGCCTCTGTTCTGGCCGTCGCCTGAGTATCTGCCGCCCTGGCCTCTGTTCTGGCCGTCGCCTGAGTATCTGCCGCCCTGGCCTCTGCCCTGGCCGTCGCCCGAAGGCCTGCCGCCCTGGCTCCTGCCCTGGCCGTCGCCCGATGATCTGTTCCCCTGCGCGCGCGCTCCGGAGGCATTCTGCACTCTGGAGGCAGGCTGGCCCTGATTTCTGTCCTGCTGCGTTTCCTGCGCTTTTCCATCGGTCCGCGCCCTCGTTTCCGCCTGCGGCTTTTCCGAAGACTGTGCCTGCGCGGCCGGCCTGCCCTGCGGCGCCATGCCTGCCGGATTCTGCGGTCTCGCCCCCGCCTGAGCCTGGGAGGCGGCGCCTGCTGGCACCTGACCCTGGGAAGCTGCGCCTGCCGGCCCCTGGCCCTGCGGCCTTACGCCTGCCTGGCCCTGGGAAGCTGCGCCCGCCGGCATCTGACCCTGCGGCCTTACTCCTGCCTGACCCTGGGAAGCTGCGCCCGCCGGCATCTGACCCTGCGGCCTTACTCCTGCCTGACCCTGGGAAGCTGCGCCCGCCGGCATCTGACCCTGCGGCCTTACTCCTGCCTGACCCTGGGAAGCTGCGCCCGCCGG
>CANRBX010000043.1 GCA_947628955.1 uncultured Lachnospiraceae bacterium
AAGAGCTTCAGCATGCCGATCAACCAGGTCAGCCAGCAGTTCAACGCGATCGTCATGGCGCTCGCCGGCGCGGACCGTATTTTCCGGCTGCTCGACGAGAAGCCGGAGGTTGACGACGGCTACGTGACGCTTGTACACGTCACAGAAGAAAACGGCAGGCTCAAAGAGAGCGAGACGCGCACCGGCCGCTGGGCCTGGAAGCATACGCATCAGGCGGACGGAAGCGTCGACTATGTGGAGCTCAAGGGCGACGTCGTCTTCGACCACGTGGACTTCGGCTACACCGACGACAAGATCGTCCTCCACGACGTGGAGCTGTACGCAAAGCCCGGCCAGAAGATCGCGTTCGTAGGCTCGACCGGCGCCGGTAAGACGACGATCACGAACCTGATCAACCGCTTCTATGATATTCAGGACGGCAAGATCCGCTATGACGGGATCAACATCAACAAGATCCGAAAGGCCGACCTGCGCCGCTCCCTCGGGATCGTGCTCCAGGATACCCACCTGTTCACCGGTACCGTCAGGGAGAACATCCGCTTCGGCAAGCTCGACGCCACGGACGAAGAGGTCATCGCGGCCGCAAAGCTCGCGAACGCGCACGGCTTCATCCGCAGGCTGCCCGACGGCTATGACACCATGCTGACCGGCGACGGAGCGAATCTGAGCCAGGGCCAGCGCCAGCTGCTCGCGATCGCGCGGGCCGCCATCGCAGATCCCCCGGTGCTGATCCTCGACGAAGCGACAAGCTCCATCGACACGCGCACCGAGCGCATTGTGCAGAGCGGCATGGACCGCCTGATGAACGGCCGCACGACCTTTGTCATCGCACATCGGCTCTCCACGGTGCGCAATTCGAACTGCATCATGGTGCTCGAGCATGGCCGCATCATTGAGCGCGGCACGCACGAACAGCTGCTCGAGGAAAAGGGCAGATATTACCAGCTCTACACGGGGAACAGCCCCGCCGGCGCGTAGCGCATAGAACACCGGACATACAACAACCTATGGCCTATGGTACCGGCCGCCGCATGATCTCAGATGATGCGGCGGTTTTTTACTTCCGGCAGCACCCACTGCCGGGGCGGGAATGCAGAAATAACGGTACAGCAGTTATTTACTTCCGGCGGCGCCCTCTGCCGGAACGAAAATGAAAAAGAAGTAGTACCGGGGCTGTCACAGAATATTTGTCAGGTCGGGCCGCCACAAAGCCACGCTGTATATTTTGTGACAGCCCCTTTTCATCTTCGGCGGCGCGCCCTGCGCCGCCGTATGATACAGGCCGCCAGAACAAATACCGCCCCGAGCAACAGCGCCAGGTACCGGACGACCGGGGTTCCGTCGCCTGTCTTCGCGGAGACCGTCTCCGGCGGCACCGCAGCCGCCTCTCTCTTTTCTCCGCCGTCTCCGCCGCCAATAATCTCCGCTCCCGATCCCTCTCCTGTCTCTCCGGAACCCGACTCTTCTGAGTCTTGTCCCGCCCCGGGTTCCGGCTTTTCTGAGTCCTCTTCCGATCCGGAGCCCGTCTCGTCTGAATCTTTATCCTGCTCAGGCCCTGTCTCCGCTTCCCGCGGATCCTGCTCCGATTCCGTCTCTGCCCCCTTTGAGTTCTGATCCGGATCTGATTCCGTCTCCCCCGGGCTTTCCTGATTTATGACCGTCACCGAGGCGGACGGGTGATCCTCCCACAGCTCTGCGGCTGCTTCCTCGACCGTCACCAGATAGCAAAAGTCCGCGCTGTATTCCAGGGGGCGCCCCTCTGCGTCTGTCTCCGTCACATACAGCGTCTGCCTCTCTCCGGCCGCAAAGGATACCTTCACCGTCTCGTTTGCAGAGCTGCCGCCTGCCAGGTTCAGGGCTACAATATTCTGCGATACATGATCTGAGAGCACAGTGTGCGCCGCGTCTGCAAAAATTCCCGCATAAAATGTCGCATCGCTGTTTCTGGGCTGTCCGTCCGCTCCGATGAGCCGTTTTGTGATGCTCAGTTCCCCTTCTCTGTAAAAGCGCTCCGGGATTTCCAGAAACTCATTGTGAAACACCAGAGTCTTTGTCCCCATGCCTTTTTCTGCCGTCACGGCATTTCCATCCGGGTACACTGCGCGGAACAGGGCACTCTCCGTGTTCTCCGCCTGCACCGCATTCCCCTGGGCGTCTATTTCCCCGTACAGGACTGCATTGCCCCGGACATCCGTCTCCGAGACATAGCAGACCGAGCCGGGCTCCAGCCCTGTAAACACTGCCGCCGCCGTGTCGCTGCCGCTGAATGCCAGGTCTTTTACGTCCGAGATCCGCTGTGTCAGCGCCGCGTCGCCGAACAGCGCCACATGAAACGTCTGCCTGTCGGCCTGCACCGGGAGTCCTCCGCTCATCAGCCGCTTTGCCACGACGAGCATGCTGTCTTCCCTGCTGCTCCCGTGCGGCGTCCCTGGATCCCGGACCCTGTTGGTAAAGACTGCCGTTTTCCTTTCTCTGCCTCTGCAGAATGTCGTCTGTGTGACCGTCAGCGTGCCGTTGCTGCCCCTGCCGTCCTCCACATGCACCATAATATCGTAAACCGACGTGTCATATACGATGCCCGCTGCATGACTGTCCGTCTCTGTCACCGTGTAGCGATACGTCCTGCCGATGTCCTCCTGCGTATATTTCAGCGCCTGAAACGCCACATTTCCTTCCGCATCGTTTGGCGCGGTGTCAAGAACCGTGCCGTCCTCCGCTTTCAGCTCAAAGGTGAACTGGCCCGCCTCCAGAGAACCATTTTCCAGTATCTTTGTGATATTGTCGATCACAAGCTCTCCGGCTGCGCGATAGTGATTCTCGAAGACTGCCCCTTCACCCTCCGCGATCTCCTCCAGAATGCCGTCCTCACCGTATCTCCAGTACGAAACCTCCGATGTCATTCTGTGCACCTGAAGACCTGCCGCACGGCTCTGTACCAGCGCCTGGTCCTGATAGTCATTGTGAAGTTCAACTCTGGCATAGCAGACGGCATCGCTCACCGTCACGGATGCCTTTCCGGCCGGATCCTCCCTCAGCTCATACCAGAGCACTCTGCCGTATCCCGGTTTTCCGCCTTTTTTGTCTGTACCCTCCATGAGCACACTCTGGTCATAGAAGATCCTGACAGAGGCCTCCGCCCTGTGCGTGCCGTCCCGGCTGCTGCCGCTCCCGGCCCCGGTCTTCAGCACATACGGGTCCCTGTCCTCCCTGTACCGCGGCACAAATGTATCCGACGCAGCCTCGCCCGGATCGTTTGTCAGCTCTAACGCCGTAAACGTAAATTCCCCGGCCGCAATGTCTGCCGCCCTGTTTCCGCTCAGCGTCTTGGACAGCGTGAGCTCCGCCTCGCCCTCAGCAAGATAAAGGTTCGTAAAGTCAGCGCATTCAGGTATCCCGTCTCTGATCAGGCTGCCGCTCCTCCTGCCGTTCACGCAGCAGAACATTTCTGCCGGCTCGATGTTCAGGCTTCCGTCGCCCCTGTCCGACACGGTGTAGGTCAGTTCATAATATGTACCGCCCTCATTCAGGAAGCCTTCTCTCGGCATTTCCCTTATCACAAATGTGAAATCCTTCGGCTCAAAGGCCACGCTTCCGTCCTCTTTTTCTGTCCTCAGATCCTCCAGCGAGAATCTCAGGCCAAAGTAAAAATTGTGCGGCCGGAACGGATTCATGCCCGTGCTGACCGGATTTTTCTCAACACGGTATTTTCTGTCATTCTCAAACGTGTGCTCCCTGCTGACCGCAGGCACTTCCCTGCCGTTCACAAGCTCATAGAGCATAAACTCAAACTTCGTGTCGTCCAGCCTGTCCCAGTCCGCCTGGACGATCTCCTTTCTGCCGTCGATCACCGCCGTCCCGGCTGCTTCATATTTTATCAGCTCATTTACGACCGGATCACTCCTGTACTCATCCAGGCTTCCGGAACTGCCGCTTAAATGAATGGCGCCCGCGGCGTCCGCACAGCTGTAGCCGTCCGGTACCCGGATCTCCCGGATCTCATAATCGTTTGCGTAATCGATTTCCGCACCCCGTTCATAAACCGGAAGATCCCCGATCTCCCCGGTCCATATATCGTCTGTCTTTTCCCCGGTCAGGGTGATCTCTCTGACCGCTTCATCGGATGATTTTTTATACAGTCCAAGCGTCACGCTCCCGGGGCGTATGGCATTCATGCGCGTTTCCACAGATTTCATCGCAGATTCATCCCACCTCTTTGTAACCCCGATCCTGGCCTTCCTGAAAAATCCCGCGTTCTGATAATCCTGTTTATCCAGCGCCAGCGTCAGGTTCGCGGCGTCCCGCATTAAAATGTTGTCGATCACTGCGGCAATACCCGCAAGGCCGGAGCCGTATGCCTTACAGTTCTGAGTATCCCCCACATCCTCCGCGTATGCCAAAGCGACGTCATACCTGCCCAGGTCGTCAATCGTCCCTTTCCCCGCATCGTCTCCGGACATGAATACCAGCCGGTAAACTCCCGCGGGCAGGTCCGTAAAGCTGAATCTCCCTTTTTCCCGATCTGCCTCTCCGTCCTGTGGCGCGGCCCCTGTCACCGTCCTGCAGGGCTTCCCATGCAGATCCTCAGCCGGACTATTCTCCCCCTGCCTTCGAAGCTCAACCTTCACTCCGTCAAACAGATGCTCTCCGGCATCCATGCAGCCGTTCAGGTTTTCATCCAGCCACACATAGCCGGATATCTCGCGCTGTATGCGGTAGGCGGCCGCCCTGCGGGCGAACTCCGGGGTCGACCCCGTGTCTGTCAGGATATCCCCTGCTTTCGGACTGTCCTGGTGAACCGTAAACGTGATCCTGAGCGTCTCTCCGCCTTTTAATATGCCGCTGACCGCCCACGCGCTGACGAAATTCTCCGGGGCATACCGCTTTACCGTCCGCCCTGACTCCGCGCGCTCTTCCAGCTCTCCCGGAAAGCCGGCGGAGGCGTCATACAGTCGCATTCCCTGCAGCGCCTCTTCCCAGGTGATCTTATTCGCGGCAGGCGCCGTGTCTTTGTCTCCGGTGAGCGTCCTGTTGTCATATTTCGGATCGTTTACGGCATACCGAACCTCAAACGAATCCGCCGGCGTCGCTCCCCCTGTGACCTCCATTTTGAAATCAGTGATCTTATAGCTGCCGTCATAGCGGCTGCCGGATATGTCCCCGGCCCTCGGCATTGTGTTCAGGATCCTTACCGTCTCAGGTACGCTCTTCGAGTTGTTCGTCCAGGTCAGGATCCACGTGAGGCTGTCGTTTACCTCGTTCCAGCTTTTTCGGACCGCCGCCCGGAATCCGCCCGCACCGTTATTGGTAAAACGGACAGACGCAAAGGCCAGATTTCCCAGCTCTTCCTTTGCCGCGCGGGTATCCCGGTTTGTCTTTATCGAGGCCGACGTTTCCAGGGAGCCCCTCGCCAGATCTCCCGCGGGGTCAGCTGGATCTCCCAGTCTGGCCGTATAGTAGATCTTCCCGGGCACGCCCTCCGTCACACGGTCAAGCGGTATCTGGAACAGAAGAACCGTCTGCCCCGGCTCCCTGCAGACCTTCATACAGACCTGGTCAAAGCCCGGCTCCGGCGTCAGCCTGTCCGCCTGAATGGCCTCGTTCACCTGTATCTGCCGGACTCCCTCTCCCGTCACCCGGCCGGCGCTTTTCCCGGGTTCTGCGGCCTGCACATATCCTCCGCCCGCGCCGGCCGGAACCCAGTATGCGCTCTGCGGAAGGAAGGTCAGCCCCTCCGGGAGGACATCCCGGATCGTGACATAGATTCTTTCGCCGTTTTCGGCGTTCGGCCCGCCGGTCAGATGAATGGACGGCGTTATCTCAAAATCAGCGTAGCGCTCTCCCTGGTCGAGCAGATACTGTGTCTTGCGGACCGGATTCCCCGCACCGTCCTTTCCGGTTATCTGGGCGACAAGCTTGGAGATGCCGGACGTATGGCTGATCACCAGAAGGCTGTCGCCCAGGGTGTCTGTCCCGCCCCCGGCTGTCATGGATCCGTCCGCATGGTATACCGCCTTATCATAGTAAGCGGAGCCCGAAAAGCCCGGTTTCTGGCCGTAGCAGTATCTGCCCGACCCCCAGTCAATCTGATCTTTTCCGCTGCCCTGCGCCCGGCGGTTATGGATCTCTCCCCAGGAATCAAGATTTTCCCTGGTCGCGCTCCCGTCTCCCACGCCAGGCAGCCCTTTTATCACCTCAGCCCAGCTGATCTCCCCGGATTCTGCGCTCCGGCCGCCTGTCTTGCCAAGCACCTCCGCCACTCCTTTTGACCAGACCCTCGTAGATACCGTCGTCATGTAGACTTCGCCTGCCGGAGCGTCGTCCTTTACCTTCATCGGAACGGAGAAGATCCTTCTGTTGCGCTTATCAGCGGCAAACAGGCCGCGGGATTCGACCAGTACCGCCGCATAATTGTGTCCCGGGACAATCGTCCTGTCCCACTGCAGGTCATAGACATCCGCATCCTGCATGGCCCTGTCGTCCGTCCAGTTCCCGTTTTCCGGCAGATAGCCGTAATAAAAGGTATCTTTTACACTGGCGCCCGGCTCCAGGATCCGGTTGCCCCTGCCGCTGTAGTCGGGCTCCAGCGCCCGGTTGTCAAATTTTATCAGGACATTGCTGCCGATCGACTGGTTCCTGTCAACTCCGTAGGGATAGTAATAATATCCCCCGGTAATGGATAATTTTCTGTTCCCGGGAAAGGAGTACTCGTCCCCTCCGTGCAGCTCCGCCACGCCGCGGGTGTTGTTCCAGTAGCCTGCCGTGCCGTCGCTGTACCAGCATCTGTTGACATAGCCTCCCGGCGGCAGGAGGTGCTGAACCGCGGTCTGCACGTTGTCGGCTTTGTTCTTCTCATCTGCTGTCATGGCGCCTCCTATGGAGATTTCCGTTATCTCCACTTTGGCGGTAAAGCTCCCGCCGCCCATGCTCTGAGGCAGGATCTCAGTGATCCTCCTGCAGCTGTCCGAATAAACTTCACAGTACGGCTGCACCACCCAGATCTCCGCAGAAGAGAAGCAGCCGATATCGATGTCTTCCACAGACCGGCCCTTTACGCCGTAGCTGTCTGACACTGCCGCATTCTGGCCGTGGGCGGTCTGCGGGAAATGCAGGTCGTCCATCGCATATCCTTCTATTTTAAGCGTAACGTTGTTTTTCCCCGGACTCTGGTCTCCGCTCAGGATCGTCCAGCTTCCCCCGTTTTCACATGACGTCGCGCTTTTTCCCTGGTTTTCAGGGGCTGTTCGGTACGGGTACGTCATCGAAGGCCTGTAGTTATGGTCGCTCGTCGCCAGCCGCCTTCCGTCCGACTGCTTATCGCTGCTTCCCTGATCCTTCAGCCCCTCCACGCTGTAGATCAGCGGCTGAAAATCCTTCATGGTGCCGTCCGCCCCGCCGCCCCCTGAGAGCACGTCGTTCTCCGCGTACTGCCTGCCCGCGGCGCCGTCCGGTGTGTAAACAGAAGAAAGCCTGAGCTTTACTGTAATGGGCCCCTCCGGGATCTCCTGCCCTTTCATTCCTCTTTTGTCATTTTTATTGTAGAGCTGAAGCGCAAGCCCAAAACCGTACAGGCGGCCCTCCACCGAGCCAAGCCCTGTGTTGATGACCTTATCCGGTCCGGCCCCGGTATCGTATGTGCCGAAGTCAAAGATGCCCTGCACCGATGAGACGTCATCTGACGCTTTTACCAGAGCGGCATTCAGCCTGAGTCCTGCGGAGATCATTACCTCAGGCAGCGTCACCTCCGTTTTCTCCGCCCTGCCGTGAATACCGCACATCGCTTCCTCCTGATCATGCTCCATCCAGATATGCACCGTCGGCTTCAGCACCGCGCGGTTCTTCATATTCCGCACCCTGATCAGGAGCTCAAAATCGAACTTCCCCGGAACTACTGTGTCTCCGCTCTCTGTCGGAAGCCTGTAGTATGCCCTGATCCTCTGCGCCTCAACGGATTCTCCCGCTTCATTCTGTATTCTGAGCGGCGTCCTGTCAAAAATCTCGAGGTAGGGCATATTTTCTTCATCAAAAAGTGCCTCCTTTCTGCTCACCGGCAGGACCGCTTCGACGACCGCCCTGGCGCTCCTGTAATCCAGGGTGGAATATGTATTGGCCGCAACGCTCAGCCGGTACGTCAGCGTGTCAAAGGTGCGGATGATTCCGTTATGCCCGTCATGATCCTTTCCGTCCGCCGCATTCTTCGCCGCGTCCTCATCAAAGTCATTTTCCTGCGCGCCGTCCGTCATCTCCACGGAGACGCTCTGGACGTACGCGTCATGGTGCGTCACCGTCAGCTCCGCAAACTCGCAGGGCCTCCTCCCGCCGGCATCATCTCCGGCTGTCCGGAACTCCCCCGCCGGCCTGATGACGGTTCCCTCCGCCGCGCTCTCATCAATTTCAAGCTCCGCCGAAAAGACAGCCTGAAGCATCGGCGCGCCGCCGACCGTCGCCCTGAAGGTGGAAATTCTCCCGCGGACGGCCCTGTCATCCGCGCGGAGGAGCTTCACGCCGCTCTGGATCAGTTTGCTCCGGTCCCCGGTGAGAAATCTGGCAGGCGCATCACCGGCAAGCTCCATGTCAAACTCAAGCTCGCCGGGAATGATCTCCCCGCTTTCCTGCAGCGGCTTTGCCGTCACCGTGATCCTGTAAACCGCCGTGCTGCCGTGCATGATGATCTGCGGACAGACGCTCTGCCTCTCCCCTTCGTCAATCTCCGAAACCGCACTCAGGATCTCCATGCCGGTACCCGCGGCTGCCGGCATCAGAGCCCCCGCCAGGGCGCCGTCCGCCGCCGGCGGGAGCGGAGATTCTTCCTCCAAAATTGCGGGATCCGGCTCCGCCGCGGCAGATTCACTTCCAGGCCCAGCTGACGATGTTTCGCTTCCTAAGCCAGCCATAATAGGTTCACTCTCTGACCCAACTGCCGCTGTTCCGCTCCCTGGGCCAGCCATTTCCCCGGCCACACCTTCTGATTCGGTCACAGATGCTGATGCATCTGCAGTGCCCGGAGGCCCTTCTCCGCCAGCTCCCGGCGCACCTTCAGATATCGGCGGCCCTTCATCACTGGCTTCCGGCGTGCTGTCAGCGCCCGGACGGTTTTCTGCGCCAGCTCCCGGCGCATCCTCGGATATCGGCGGCCCTTCATCACTGGCTTCCGGCGTGCTGTCAGCGCCCGGGCGTTTTTCTCCGCCGGCATCCGCCGCAGTCTCGGTTCCTGACCGTTTTCCGCCTCCGGTATCCGGTGCATTTTGGAAACCCGGCACTCTTCCGCTCCCGACAGCCGGTGTGCTTTGCGATTCCGGCAATCCTGCGTCTCCGGTACCCAGTGCGCTTTGAAGTTCCGGCAGTTTTTTACCCCCTGTGTCCGGCGTGCTGCGGCTCCCGGTATCTGCAGGCGTCTTTGCTGCCTCCGGTGCGCAGTCCGCGGAGGGCACCTCGCGCAGCCCTACAACAGCGGAAGCCGGGGATGCAAGCACGCCGAGCGGCGCCGCTTCGAAAACTAATGCAGCCGCCAGCAGCCCTGCCAGGAATTTTTTTGCACGGTCTCTCATTCATTTTACCTCCTGATTGATACATATTCTGAATTATGCCGGGAAGTCTCAGACGCAGATACTTTACACTTTATCCTGCGCCGGGCATCACGCATGCGCCCTCGCCCCACCAGCCACAGCCGCTCTGCCCACGCCAAGTATCACGCACGCGCTTGTTCGCTGTGCCCCTCTTACCTTGTCAGGCGCATGGCCTCTATCGCCCTGCTGAGACCCGCCAGCAGCTCTATCTCGCTGTTGAACCGCACCACCAGGCTCCGGTCGGGCCTCATCAGAAGCCCCTGCCACCCGGCCTGCCTGCGGCTCTGAAGCATAATATCGAATGTACAGTACCTGCCCTTCTGGCGGTTTATCTCTCCGTCCTTCAGCCCCGGCTGCGGTGTTTCCCGGGAATCCGCGCGCCTTCTCTTTCTTCTGAAGCTGCGCATCTCGTGAAATGCCTGCGGATACCCATACTCGTCAAAGATCCGGTTCATCTTCAGAAGCATCTCTCCAAGGCCGGAAAAGGCAAGCGGCGCGCTCTGCAGCTTGCTGTAAACCCGGCCCGACGTCGTATCCCAGCGCTCATCAATGCAGATCCTCGCCGTATTCATCGAAAAAGTCCTTCCCCTGCTCACTTGCCGTTTACCTCCATTTTGTGCGGCAGAGCGTATATCTCACTGAGCTCATACCTGAGATCCAGTTTCCGGTTCCTCATCTTCTTTCTGAAATCCCTGTATATTCTCTCCGCGACCGCAACCCCGGCCTCATAGGAGCACGCGGACAGGAGCGCCACAAACTGCGTCTGGCTGCAGCGCATCACGACGTCCCCCATCCGGAGCATCCTTCGCAGAAGCTTTTCCAGCGTCTCTACCCCGAACATCATGCCGGCGTCCACCGCCAGTCTGCCCAGCATGCCTCTCTGCCTGCGCACCGTCATCAAAAGCAGGTATCCCGAGATGCCCATCCTGCCGATCCTGCGCGCCTCGACGCGGTAGAGCTGCTGAAAGATCTGGCGGTTGCAGAAAAACGCGCCGCCCGGCCGGCAGGACTCGCCGAACTCCTTCTGAATGTCCGCAAGGCTCATCGTCTGCGCCAGCAGCTCCTTCGCTTCCTCTTCAAAAGAGATCTGGAGCTTTTCCGGGTTCCAGATGCCGAAATTCTCGTAAAAAATCTTCTTCGCCGTCTCGTAATGATCCATCGCCTGGCTGTACTTCTTCTGGCGCTGCAGGCTCCTGATCAGCTGGCCGTGGATCTCCTCCTCAAACGGCTCCAGGTCGAGCGCGTCCCTGCAGAGCTGCTCCAGGCTGGCCCACTCATTCTTTTCCTCGTAGATCTGCCCGAGCAGCTTGATGATCTCGACATAGCGCATCTGATTCTGGACAAACAGAGAGACGATCCATTTTTCACCCGCGATCTCAGAGGAAAAATTGCCGTTGTAGCATTCTACCGCCGCGACGCAGAGATCTCTCTTTCTCCCGGAATCCTGCTCTGTGCAGATCTGCATATAGAGTTCCTCGAAACGCTCATAATCCGTCTCCACCGGGATCTCCGGGTTCCAGCGGTACTCCCCGGAGAGCGTGCAGACATACTCCTCCGGGCCGAGCGCTTTCAGCATGCCCCGCAGCCGGTACATGAGATTCTTCAGGGTGCCCTCCGGATTCTTGTATTCGTCCCCTATGAGCTGCTTGCACATCGCCTTGTTCGGAACCTTCTCCCGCCGGTGCACGATCAGGAATGCAAGCAGGGTCAGCAGCCTGTTGGAGTGGATCATGCTCTCATCAATGTTTACAGAGTTATTTGTCAGTCTGATGTTTCCAAACAGATTTATCTTTATCGTATTTTCCATAATTTCCTCATATCTTTTCTAAAAGCACCGTCCTCCGCTTTCCGAATGTTTACGTATCCCGCAGGCCCGACGATCCGGGCAGCAGATCATGGCCGCTGTCGCCAAGCGCGGAGTCGATCAGATGCAGCAGCTCCAGGATGCTGCGGAACGGCGACTCCTTGCGGCCCTGGATCCAGCGAAGCTGACCCTGCCACGTATCCATCTGCGTGTCGATCACTTCCAATACGAAAACCTGTCTCTTGCTCATAGTGTCTTTCCTTTCTGAAAAATGGATCCTGTGCTTCTGGTAATTTCCTCCTGGTTCGGCAATATATTGTGTATTATGCAGAATTATGTAAAACTGGATAATGCCACAGTCATTGTGATAAGCATATATTCAAAATTGCACAATATTGCCGACCAAGGAAATTATACAACAGGAAGGGTCACAGAATTAGTAACATGCATCGAAAAAACAGAAAAAATTTTTTCACTCCGACTGCGGCACGACGCGCGCATTTTCGTGCACAGCGCCCCTGTGCGATAGGGAAGTTCTCCCGCGCACCGGCGCGGCAGGCCTTCTCTATTGCAAAAAAAATCCCGGATCCGGCGCCTGCATGGCGCCAGATCCAGGGATCTGACTCTAAATATGTTCTGTCTCTTTCGCTCTCATCATTTTCATGATGAGCTCCAGAAGCTCCTTCACGCTCTGGAAGCTCTCTCTCGGATGTCCCCCCTCCATCAGGAATCCCTGCCAGCTCGCCCTCCGCCGGCTGCTCACCAGCACGTCAAACGTGCAGAAACCGCCTTTCTGGTTCATGACCTCCTCGTCCCTGCGCAGTACCTTCGGCGCTTCATAGCGCCCGCTCCAGGCGGCGTGTTCTGCGAAGCTCCGCTTCTCCTGAAAATTCTGCGGATATCCGCGCTCGTCAAACAGCGCGTCGGCCCGCAGCAGCAGCTCGCCGAGATTTGCAAAATGCATCGCATCTTTATTCATTTTGCTGTAGATGCGGCCTTCCAGGTCTCCGTCATAGTGGTCTACGCAGATGCGCAGGCCGTTCATCGGAAAGCCTCTGCGCGGCGCATCCTGCACTTCCCGGTCTTCTCTCTCCGTACATTCTGTAAAATCTGTCTGTTCCATACGTTCTGTTCCATTCATATAACTTCCGCCTCGCTCTACTCTACTGCCGGAATCTCCGCCAGTTCATAGGTAACTTCGAGCTTCCGCAGGCCAATACTTTTGTCAAACTGTTTCTGTATACGGCGCGCCACCATAACGCCCGATTCATATGTACAGGTCGGGAGCAGCACAATGAACTGTGTCGGGCTGTACTGCGTCGCCACGTCCCCTCCGCGCAGATGTCTCTGGAGAAGCCGGGCCAGGATCTCGCTCCCCTCGATGAGGATCTGATGGTCCTCCGGCAGATTCTTCCAGAGCCTTCCTTTCCGGTTCACCGTCATCATCATCACATATTCCGCGGTTCCCATGCGGTTCACCCGCCTCGCCTCTATCCGGTAGATCTGGCGGAAGATCTGGTAATCGCAGAAAAAGGCTCCCTGAATCCCCTGCTGCTCTTCGATCTCGTCCATGAAGCTGTCCAGATCCGTCACGAGCTCCTGCCTGCCCGACATCAGCTCGCGAAACACTGCCTCCAGCTTCTCCGGGTGCTGCACGCCGATATTTTCGTAGAACAGCTTGCCCGCCTTCTCATACCGCAGGATGGCCAGGTCGTATTTTTTCTGTCCGAACAGGGCCCTCAGCAGATGGCACTGCAGATCCTCGTCCAGAGGATCCACCGTAAGCGCCTCATCACAGAGCTGCTCCAGAGACACCCAGCTTTTCTCCGCCTCGTAGATCGATGAGAGAGACTTCGCCGCCTCCGTGTAGATGGAGCGGTACCAGATCACCCTCGAAAGGATCCACGGCTCGTCAGCGACTCTGGGCGTGACATTTCCCTGATATCTCTCCGTGATCTCCTGGCACAGCTTTTTCTGCTCGCTGACGCTCCTGCGCGGGATCCTCTTGCGCAGCTGATCCGCCAGCTCCTCAAACGCTTCGTAGTCTGTCTCGACATGTACCTCCGGGTTCCACTGGTAAGCGCCCGGCACCGTGCAGATAAAATCCTCGTCGCCGAGCTCCTTCAGCACATTTCTCAGGCGGTACATCATATTCTTCAGCGCACCCTCCGGATTTCCCGCCCGATCCTCCCAGAACATATCGATCAGATTCTGCTGGGTCAGCACCTCATCACGGTTCAGCAGAATGTACACCAGAAGGTGCAAAAGCTTCTTTGAGCGAAGCGTCATTTCACTGATTGACACATTTTTGTCGCCAAAAGTGAAATTACCGAATAACTTCATTTTTAAATTCCGCATAATTCTTTCCCTGCCATGGTATTCATGTACCCTCTCGTTGACACATAACACCAGTTCACGGCTCCTATTATACATCGTTTTGGTCACATTTTGGTAACAAAATAAAATTTTTTTATTTTATTAAGAGCCTCTTTCTGCTGACACATTCTTCTCTCTGAGCGAGCCACTCTCTCAGCTTCGGATACAGCTGTTCAGCAGTCTCATAACCATGCCAGTAAAAATCCTCGAGCTTCTCAAGATCCGTCTCTGTCCGGCTCACACACGGCATCTTCGGCCGGATGACGAACGCCCTGCCCTGCCTCTCAAGGCGGTCGACCAGATCCATTTCCTGATTGTAGATGTGGTTGCGCCGCATCAGCGTCCGCGCCAGATTCGGATACTTTCTGTAGCAAAGCCTTGCCAGCCTCGCGGCAGACGAGCCGGTCTCCTTTTTGTAATAACCGCGCCCCCTTGTCAGGATCACGATATTGTACTCAAAACCGTCCGCCATCGCCCTGCGCACCGGCACAGAGTCCGCAATTCCCCCGTCCATCATCGGGATTCCGTTCACCGTAGCCATCGGAGCCGCAAACGGCAGGCTCGACGAAGCACGGCAGATGTCCATCAGACGGGCCTTGCTGTGATATTCCTCCAGAAACTCTGCCCTGCCCGTCACGCAGTTCGTCGCCGCGATCAGGCAGCGCGTGGGCGATCTCACAAATGCCCTGAAATCAAACGGGTAATCGTGGTTCGGAAACTGGTCAAAGATCAGATCCATGTTCATAAAGTGCCTTGTCCTGACCATCGTGTGAAATCCGTAAAGCTCATAGTCGAGCTGTGCGTCAAGCATGCACTCCTTTGTCCGCAGAATCTGCCCGGAGGTGTAGTCCACCGCATTGCACGCGCCTGCGGAGACTCCGATCACATAGGGCACAACCACCCTGCGCTCCATGAGATAATCAAGCACGCCGCCCGTGAAGATGCCGCGCTGTCCGCCGCCTTCCAGGATCATTCCCGCCTTCTTCATAAAATGTACGCCTCTTCTCATCCTTGCTTTTTTCTATAATATGATGCCGGGGTCAGAAGTCATAAACCACGATGCGCCTGCGCAAAAGTGGTTTTATGACTGAATGACCCGCCCAGACATTCTGCCCGGTCTCAGGGAGACGGGCGGGCCTCCTACTGGCCGTCCGTCTCAAGCTCGGCCGGCAGCACGCCCTCCGACATGCCCTCCGATTCCTCTTCCGGCTCCACGATAATCGCATTTTCGATCAGGAAATCAAAAACCTTTTCCTGCTGCAGCTGGAGCTCGACTTCCTTCCTGTCGTTCGCGCCAAGCAGGGCGTCGGCCGACTCATACCCATACTGCTGCGCAAGCTCCTCCGTCCCGGATGCAAATTCCTCATCGCTCAGCTCAATTCCCTCGGCCTCCGCGATCGCGTTGATGTACAGCTCCTGCTGCGCGATCTCCTGACAGGCCGGAACCGCTTCCTCTTTGAACTCATCGTAGGACATGCCCAGATATGCCGTCAGAAAATCTTCAAAATCCATGGAATACATCTGCGCCATGCTCCTGTAGTACGCCTCCATGCTCGCGAGATTGTAGTCCATCAGCTCCTGCGGATAGCCGTTGATCTCGCAGATATTCGCCACCTGTGTCAGCAGGTCCGCCTTTATATCGTCCCTGCGCTGCTGCTCTGCGTACTCGTTCAGCTTCGCGCGGACACCCTCCCTGAAGGAGGCCACATCGCTGTATTCCCCGTCGGAAATGGCAGCCGCCACCTCGTCCGTCAGCTCCGGAACGCGCCGGATCTCATTGACCGTGACCGTAAACACAACGTCCTGGCCGGCCAGATCCTCGCTGAAATAATTCTCCGGGAAGGTCAGCGGCAGGTCGAGCGTCTCTCCGGGCTTCGCGCCGATCAGGCCGTCCTCGAACCCGTCGATAAAGGAGTGGGAGCCGATCACCAGATCAAAATCCTCCGCCGTTCCTCCGTCAAACGCAACTCCGTCCTTTTTGCCCTCGTAGTCGATGTTGACAGTGTCTCCTTCCTGCACGGTCCCTTCCGTCACCGTCTCCTGCTGGTCCGAATACTGCAGCTCCAGCTGAATCTCCTCGTCGACGTCCTCATCCGTCACCTCCACCGGATCCACTTCCACCGTCAGTCCCTTGTAATCGCCGAGCGTCACATAGGCGGACGCCTCATAATCCGGGCGCTCCGGCACAGTCATCTCCGTCTCGGCATCCGTAATCTCCTCCGCCCCCGATTCGCTCTCAGCGGTCTCCTCCGTCTCTGCGGAAGCCCCGGTTTCCGCCTCCGCGGCAGCTTCGTTCCCTGTCCCGGCGGCAGTCACTGCCTCCGTCTCCTCTGCCATGACAGCAGCGGGCGCCGCGCAGGACGCCGCCAGGCAGAACGAACAGATCAGAAGCGCTGCCAGATTCTTTCTTCTCATAGTATGACCAATCCTTTCCTGATAATTTATGCTGAAAATTTTCATTCTGTTTTTCGGGCTGAGCCATGCTGCCCTCGAAAAACCTCCGGTTTTTCTCGGTCGCGGGCTTTCGCCCTATAGATCCGCCGGCACGTGAACCTGCCTGCAGGCAGGCTGTTCCCGCTCCGGCGGATCTGCACGGCTCAATGCTTTCGCGGAGATTATATCATATCCTCCGCCGTTTCGCATCACAAAATATTATTTTTGTGGCAGAAAACGGATGACGTATTATTTGCTCTGTTTGCCGCAATAAAAAGCAAAGAATTATTGCACTTTCTTCCAAACAATGCTAGAATGCTTAAATGGGACAAATAATCTGAGGTTATGGAGGTACATATGTCAACAGTTCTCAAGGTTTTACTGATTATATTAATTGTGCTTGTCGTCGCGCTGGTTGTCCTCTACTTCGTCGGCCGCAAAATGCAGAAAAAGCAGGCCGCACAGCAGGAGCAGATGGAGGCGGCGAAGCAGACTGTTTCCATGCTGGTCATTGACAAAAAGCGAATGCCGATCAAGGACTCGGGGCTTCCCCAGATGGTGATCGACCAGACGCCGAAGCTGATGCGCCGTTCCAAGCTCCCGATCGTGAAGGCCAAGGTGGGGCCGAGGATCATGACGCTTGTCAGCGACGCGGCCGTGTTTGACACGATCCCGGTCAGGAAGGAGATCAAGGCCGTTGTCAGCGGCATCTACATCATGGAAGTCAGGGGCGTGCGCGGACCGCTCGAGACCGTGCAGAAAAAGAAGGGCTTCTGGGCGAGAACCCGCGATAAGCTTTCCCGCAAGGTTGAAGAGAACAGTCCGGCCTCCGGGAAATCCCAGAAAAAAAAGAAGAAATGATATAAAGGAAAAAGAAATCCAAAAAGGATGCTGCAGGATCTCCGCCCGGCTGCCGGACGTGAACGCTGAGGCATCCTTTTCTCATCTTGTTGTTCTTATTCTTCTCATCATCTCAGTGAAAACAGCCCGCTCCCTTTTGCCATCACCCGGATGCAGATATGGCAGTCTGCCACATGCTCATAATTCAGCTCAAGCCTGTATGTGATGTCGGTCTCCAGAAGGTCCTCCTGCTGCGTGACCTGCATGCCGGTCACCTCGACCCCCACAAGCATCTCGCCGAACGGCGTATTGTACCAGCTCTCTGTCTTCTCATCCCGCACGAAGACCATTTTCACGTTCACGGATCCCTTTTTTTCAAGCTCCATGCGGCCATCCTGCAGGATGATCCGGTTGCTGACCGTCTCCCCCTCATCCTCCACCTGCTCGTCATAAAACAGATAATGCTTTCCGTTTCTGAAATAATAGCGTCCGGCGGAAATGACCTCTATCTCTTCATCCTGCGCAGTATTCAGGGTGTGAAGCCCCCTGACACTGATCAAAACCTCTTCTGTCATCAGACATCTCCTTTTCTCAGAATCCTCCGCGCCCTTCTCCGTACCCGGTTCCTCCTGTCAGTATTCCTCAATATTTATTTTCCGGGTCGTCTCGATATCATAGGGAAGGATCGAGTTCGCAAAGCGTTTGAATTTGTCCGCCGCATCGCTGACGTAAAATTTGTACGGCTCGTTGACCGGAGCTTTCTCCCCGGTGTTGATCAGGTTTTTCTGTATCAGAAGCCGCTCCAGCTCCTTCGCGGTCTCGTAGGCCGGATTCACGAGTCGGATGCCGTCGCCCACAATGCCGGCGATCAGGGAACGCAGCAGCGGATAGTGCGTGCACCCGAGGATCAGGCTGTCGATCCCCGCCTCCAGGAGCTCATCCAGATAACGCCTGGTGACAGTCTCTGTGACCGGATCCTTCAGCCAGCCTTCCTCCACGAGCGGGCAGAGCAACGGACAGGCCTTTCCGTAAACCGTGATTCCCGGATCCTCCTCGTGGATCAGCTGGTCATACATGCCGCTGTTGATCGTGCTCTCCGTGCCGATGACGCCCACTTTTCTGTTTACCGTCGCGGCGGCCGCCACGCGCGCGCCTGACCGGATTACCCCGATGATCGGAAGGTCAAATTCCTTTTCAACCTCGTCGAGCGCCAGCGCGCTTGCCGTGTTGCAGGCGATAACGATCGCCTTTACCTGCTGTGTGCGCAGGAAGCGGATGATCTGCTGCGAGTACCGGATAATGGTATCCCTGGATTTGCTTCCGTATGGCACGCGGGCCGTGTCCCCAAAGTACACGATATGTTCATTCGGAAGGTTGCGCATGATCTCCCGCGCAACCGTCAGCCCGCCGACCCCGGAATCGAACACCCCGATGGGGGCCAGGCCGGCGCTGTTTCCTGAAATTTCTGCCATTTCTGTATGTCCTTTCCAACACCTGCACCCCCGGACGGGGCTTCAGCATAAATGAAAATTCTACAAAACCGAAATCTGCCATAAAGCCGCCCCTACGGCCGGAAGATCAGCGGCTCTCCCTCCAGAAACGCAAAGCGAACCGGCTCCTTTGTAAATTCCGCCCGGCCGTTTGTCGCCTCCGTGACCGCCTCCAGCAGCTCCTTCTCCTGTTCGCACGGAACCAGCGTCCGGACAGTCACAATATCAGTATATTCTGAGTGGACAACAGACAGTCCCCGCTGCCCCAGCAGATACTGGATCCTGCCGATTCCATTGTAATCTGTCCGGACGCCGAGCAGTATCCCGTCCTTTTTGTCGATCACAGAGCTGCAGCGCAGCCCCTCCTGCACGGCCTTCGAATAGGCGCGGACCAGTCCCCCCGTCCCGAGCAGCGTCCCGCCGAAATAACGTGTGACTACCACCGCAGTATTATGGATCTCTTCGCCGAGCAGTACGTCGAGCATCGGGCGGCCCGCCGTTCCCTGCGGTTCCCCGTCGTCGCTGCAGCGCTGCAGCTCATAATGCTCGCCCACCACGAACGCGGAGCAGTTGTGCGACGCGTTCCAGTATTTTTTCTTCATGGCAGCAATAAATCCGAGGGCCTCTTCCTCGCTTTCCACCGGCTCTACCGTTGCGATAAAGCGGGACTTCTTCTCGACGATCTCCCCCTCGCCGCCCTTATATACAATTTTCATCCGTCCTGTCCATCCCCGACTGTGCTGTGTAATGAGCTGTCGAAACGTCTAATCTCTCTCTGCCTCCAGAATTTCGCCTGTCTGCGCGTCCAGTGTATACTCGTACTCCGAGCGTCCCTCGCTGACCTCGATCTCATATTCATAAAAACGCCTGCCGCACTCAAATTTAATCTTTGTGAACACCGCGTCCTCCGGCGCGATGCCGGAATCCTGCAGCACGGCATCCTTTGCGGCCTCAAAGCCGATCAGCTGCGTGCCGTCCGCCGCGATCCGGCCCCCGGCGGCAGACTGTGTCCTGCCGGAATCCCCTGCCTGCGCCTCCCCTTCGGCTGCTCCCCGTTCTTCTCCTGCCTGTGCGCCGCCTGCAGGCGCTCCCTGCTCTTCTCCTGACTGCGCATTATCCGCAGTTCCGTCCTGTATCTCGTCCGACTGCGCGCCGCCTGCGGCTGCTCCCTGTTCTTCTCCCGTCTGCGCATTATCCGCAGTTTCGTCCTGTATCTCGCCCGACTGCGCGCCGCCTGCGGCTGCGCCCCGTTCTTCTCCTGCCTGCGCGCCCGCGCCGTTCTCTGCTGCCAGGCTGAGCTCTGCCGCGGCGCTTCCGACGTCCCGTCCCTCCACGCTCCACTGCAGGATCATTGCATCCCAGGTACGGATCACATACTCATATTCCATGCCATCGCACGAAAACTCGACCTCAATGAAATCCTCTCCGTCCTCGCGCTCATATTTTGTCCGCAGTCTCTGCGCATCCGCTTCCTGTACGCCTGCATCCGCCAGAGCGGTCTCCTGCGCTTTTTCTTCGTCAAACGCCCGGTCTCCATCTGCCGCAAGCACATGGGACGCCCCAAGCGCGCCGATCCCGAACGCCGCACAGCACACTGCCACTGCGCATTTTTTCCAGAAACAGCTTCTTTTCTTCACTGCAAAACACCTCCCGTACTGTCGGCAAAGCTTTTCTCTGGCTTTGCCCGCCTTCCGTTTTCCTTCTTCATTTTCTATCCTTTCAACAGAAATGTCAAGCCTGCAAATATCAGAGGATCTGGCATAAATCTGCCGTATCTGTGAAATACTTCTGTTTATGGCATATGTATGCTCCGCAGACCATATGCCGCTTCACACAGTTTAGCCGAAAGACGCCGAGCCTATGCGTTCCGGCGCCGGAAAGGAACGGATTGTCATGAAAAATTTCACAGGATCTGACGGCAGCCAAAACGGCCGCGGCGTGCAGTTCGCGCTGCGCAGGCTGCCCTGGAGGCGCATTTTTGCCGGGGCAGGCATCGCCGCCGCAATCCTCTTCGCCCTCTTCCTGGGCTATGTCCTGCGCTTGGTCGCCTCCGCGCCGGATATCGACCTGATCACGGTCTCCCCGGTCGAATCCGCGACCTACATCTGCGCGCAGGACGGCACCTACCTGCGCAGGCTGACGCTGGCCTCGTCGAACCGGGACATCGTCACCCTTGACGAAATCCCGGATTCCCTGCAGAAAGCGGTCGTCGCCATTGAGGACGAGCGCTTCTACGAACATAACGGGATCGATCTGCGCGGCATTGCGCGGGCCTTTATCAGCGGAATATTCAGCGGCTCCTTCTCCGAGGGCGCCAGTACGATCACACAGCAGCTGATCAAAAATAATGTGTTCACCAGCTGGACGCAGGAAAATTCGTTCCGCGAGCGTTTCAGCCGGAAGATTCAGGAGCAGTATCTGGCCCTGCAGCTGGAAAAAAGGATCTCCAAGGAAGAGATCCTCGAAGACTATCTGAATACCATCAATCTCGGGGCAGGCTGCTACGGGGTGCAGGCCGCGGCGCAGCGCTATTTCGGAAAAGATGTGTCCGAGCTGAATGTCTCCGAATCTGCCGTGCTCGCCGCGATCCCCCAGAATCCCAGCCGATACAATCCGGTCAGCAATCCGGAAGAAAACAGCGCCCGACGGGCAGTCGTTCTCCAGTACATGGCCGCGCAGGGCTATTTATCTGACGAAGAAAAGCAGAGCGCGCTCGACGACGACGTCTATGCGCGCATCCGGAAATCAGACCCGGTCAGCGGCGAGGGTTCCGCCTATTCTTATTATGAAGATGCGCTGATCGAGCAGGCCGTTGAGGCGCTGATGGACGAGAAGGGCTTCTCCGAGGAGCAGGCCCGCCGCGCAGTCTACAGCGGAGGACTCCGCATCTTCACCGCGCAGGACAGCGCGCTCCAGCAGATCTGCGATGAAGAATTTCAGAACCCGGCAAACTTCCCGGAGGGAAGCAACCTGGGCATCGACTACGCCCTGAGCGTCATGGACGCGGACGGACAGACCACGCATTACGGCTCCGAATCGCTGCGCAGCTTCGTCCGAGAGAATCTGGACGATTCCTTCGACCTGCTCTGCAGCACGCAGGAGGAAGCGCAGGGCTATGCAGACGCCTTCCGGGCACACATTCTTGAAAGCAGCGGCGGACAGTCTCCGAACGATGCGGACAAAGCAGGCGCCGCCGGATCGGAAAACGGCGGCTGCACCGTGCTCGGCGAGCGGCTCATACTCACCCCGCAGCCGCAGGCCTCTCTTGTTCTGATGGATCATGCAACCGGGTTCGTGCGCGCCATCGTCGGAGGCCGCGGGGAAAAATCCGCAAGCCTCACGCTGAACCGCGCGACCGGGACCACCCGGCAGCCAGGCTCCACCTTCAAGATCCTCACCGCCTACGCGCCGGCAATAAACGCATTCGGGCAGACGCTTGCCACACTCTACAAAAACGAGCCCTACGAGTACGAAGACGGCACTCCGGTCAGCAACTGGGACATCACCGACTATTCCGGCACCGTGACCGTCAGAGAAGCCATCACACGCTCCATCAATGTCATCGCCGTAAAATGTATCACGGAAATCTCGCCGCGCGCCGGCTTTGAATACGCGCGGCGTTTCGGCATCACCACGCTGCACGAGACGTATGAATCCGCAGACGGACTTTCCTCCGACGTGATCCAGCCGCTTGCCCTCGGGGGAATCACGCAGGGCGTCACAAACCTGGAGCTCTGCGGCGCATATGCCGCGATCGCAGACGGCGGCGTATACCACGCTCCCAGATTTTTCACGAAAATCCTTGACCGGCAGGGAAACGTCCTGATCGACTGGACTGTGCCGGAATCCAGGCAGGTCTTATCCGACAGCACCGCTTTTCTGCTGACCGACGCAATGAAGGACGTCGTCAGCGCGCCCGGGGGCACCGCCTTCGGCGCGATAGAAGCCGGCGCGCAGCCCGTGGCCGGAAAGACAGGCACAACGTCAAATTATAAGGACATCTGGTTTGTCGGCTACACCCCCTTCTACACCTGCTGCGTCTGGGGCGGATATGACAACAGCCAGCCGCTGCCGGACGGCGCGCACTCCTACAGCAAAACGCTCTGGAGCGCCGTCATGAACCGTGTCCATGAGGGGATGGCCGCCTCCGATTTTCCGGTCCCGGAAAGTGTCAGGCCGGTCCTCCTGTGCCGCAGCTCCCATTTGCCCGCGGTGCCGGGCGGGTGTATGGACACCTATGTGGAATATTTTGCCGCCGGCACAGAGCCGGAGCAGAAATGTCCGCTGCACAAGGCGCCCCCGGAGACAGAACGCCGGCTGTTTTCGTCAGATCTTTTCGGGCGGCAGCAAACTGAAAAGGCCGCAGGAAACGAGCAGACTCAGGAAAACGAAAAAACCACAGAAAGCGAAAAGGCCCGAGAAAACGAAAAGAACGCAGAAAGCGAAAAAATCCGGGAAAACGAAAAAACCACAGGAAGCGAAAAAATCCGGGAAAACGAAAGGAACGCAGAAAGCAAAAAGGCTCAGGAAAACGAAAAGAACGCAGAAAGCAAACCTGCCCAGAAAAGCGAACAAGCCACAGAATCCCGGTCACAGCAGCCGGCGTCTGAGGCCGCACAGCCAGAAAATTTCCAGACGGAAGCACAGATAGAAGCCCGATCCGAGGCCCGGATTGATGCTCAGAGCGAAACTCAGGCCGAGGTTCAGATTGATCCCCAAGCTGACGCCCAGACAGAAAATGCACTGCCCGGCCAGGCCGACACCAGTTCTCTGGAAGATCTGATGAACCGGCTGGCAGATTCTGCTCTGTCCCCCTAGAAGGTGCGCCCCGTACATTTTTCGGATCCTTCCTGCAGCAATCGCGTGAGGGTGTCCCAAAGGTCATTCGACCGGAGGGATGCTCTCTTTTTGTTAAACGCTGGCTTTTATCGTTGAGAACATAGGAGACCTTATCCCGTTTACCATTGATCTGTTAAGCAGAAATATCTTAAATAAAGACATATAATTTTAAAAAGGAAAATATATCATCCTATTAGTCTCCAAAACATTGACAAAACGAAGCGTCTTGACATATAATAATAGCAGAAAATGACCATGGAGGTGGCATAATGGTTGATATTAATGTTGTAGTTGCCAACAACATCATGGATCAGATGAAAAATCACAATATAAAGCAAATTGAGTTGGCAAACGCGATTGGTGTGACAAAACAGATTATGAGCAAAATGCTGAATGGCTCACGGCTTATCAATATTGCGGAACTTCATAAGATTGCGGACTATTTCCATGTCCAGGCAGATGATTTGATGAAACCATCTGTCGCTCCCTCTGATACGAATGTTATGAGAGCTTTCATGGGAAAAGTAAGGTCAGAGGCGGCCAGAGAAGCTTTGCGGACAGCAGACGAGCTTGCGGATATGATTATTTTTCATGCAAATGTCAGAGAAAATGCAGGAATCATGTCTGAAACATGGGAGATGTAGAACATGGCTTCAATAATCAATGGGATCTTATACAAAGAAAACCGGAAAAGGTTTGAACAGATCCGGGCAATAGCGGCGGATTTTTCTACTTATTACATCGGTCAGAATATTATACAGGATGATATTTTTACTGTAATTGAAAACTATGCCAGGACAAAGGAAATGCCATTAGAATGGCTGCGTTTTCCCATAGAAGACAGTGAACTGTGCGCCTGTACCTTTCTTCGAGGCGGGCGCATTTTTGTCATGCTGAATTCAGGGATGCCGATGTCAAAACAGATATTTGCGGCGGCGCATGAGCTATATCATATCCGGTGTTTTCTGGAAGATAACGACCCGGAGCTGGCAAAGAGCGGCTCGATTCTGGATTCCAAAACGATAGATGCAGAAACTACAAAGAAAGAAGAGATGGAAGCCAACGCATTTGCCGGGATTCTTCTTATGCCGGTAGAAGCATTAGAGCAGCAGATCAGGATTTACCAGATCGACAAAAAATCTCTGCAGACTGACGATGTGCTTACTTTGATGGAGATTTTCGCTGTTCCTTATAAAGCGATGGTTCTTCGCCTGATGGAAGAGCAGATTATATCCGTTGCCCTGGCAGAAAAGATGATCGAGGTGCCATTTTCAGAAATCAGACGGAGGATGCGGATCACCGGCAAAGCGAAACGCTGGGATATGGTTCCGGCAGGATATGAAAAATTTGGAAGCCTGCTGGAGAATCTTACGATCAACTCAGAAAATGAATCTTTACCAGAGAGCCGGCTGGAAAGCGACTGGGCGAAGCTGAAAGAAATCAAAGCGAAATATGGGATTAAGTGAAAAGGGATGGCTGAAGAACTTAAGTATGCGATATTGGATACAGATTTTATTTCCAAGGCAAATATAATAAAAGCAGAAGCCTCAGTACTTGCGGATGAGGTGCTTGAGTTTCCGGACTATCAATTCTTCTGCCATCAAAAGATGAAAGAGGAACTGGGGGAACATGGAACCGGAGAAGCGCAGCTGTGGCTTGAAAGAAAAATAGCCTCCGGAGAAATTACCTGCTATTCAGACGAACAGATCATAACCGAAATGCGGGAAAAGCTCCATGGGTTCTGCTATGATTACTACAGATCGTTTTTGAAACAGGGATGCAGCCTTTTTGACGCCGGGTTTTATGCAAGATATTTTATGCCGTTGGATGAATGGCTGGAAAAGGAAAAAGACAATGCAGAGGCGTTTTTGGCTGTATTGTGTTCCTGCGAAGATGAGATCGGCCATCAAAAGAGCTACGGAGAGGTAAAAGCGTTTGTCCTGGTGCAGGTTCTCAGACTCTTGTATGGTATGGAAGCATACATATTCTGCTCAGATGACTTTGGAGCCAGACAGGGGTTCGCGAATGGGGCGCAGATTCCCTGCATCAGTATCTTAAGTGTATTTCTCAAAATGTGGCTGATCGGCAAGAAGATGAAAGAGGTACAGCCATTCTTTCAGAGTTTTGTCCAATGGTGTACCAGCAGGGAAAATCCTCAGACGCATGTGAGAGTCTGGGTATTCAGAGAAGGTTCCTATAAAAGAGAAAGAATGCCGGTGGCATCCATTCTGCAAGATATATATAAGGGTTTATATTGTGTCAGAAAAAATGGCGATCTGCAAAGAATGCAAGATTAAAGACTTCGTGCTTTTCGGATCATGGTCTGCGCTTCTAGCGTACAAAGCAGAATACGGCGCTGCCGGGGCATATTCTTCCCCGGCAGCGCCGTACGTGTTCTGATAATGAGCCGTCCGCAAGTCTATTCTGTCATCATTTCTGTCATTTCCGTCATTTCTGTCTCTCCCTCAGAGCCGCTCCCGAAGAGTTCGTTTACCCTGGTCTGCCAGCTCTGAAATTTCATCGCAAGCTCCATGACCACCGACGTGATCTCTTCCTGCGTCAGCTCCGGCAGCATATGAGGATCCTCCGGCTCCGCGATCTCGTCCGGATCCGCGCTGACCCTGATCTCGCCGGAAACGCTGCCCGACTCGCCCCCGGCCTCTCCGGAAAGCTCATCGACCGTCAGGACGAAGCTTCTGCCGCTCTCCACCTCCGAGAAGGTACTGTCAAGCTTCAGCGCAGCCGCCATAGACGCCCTGCTGCCCGGATCCTCCGGGATGGACGCCTCGACCGTGAATTTTCCCGTCGACTGGTCAAACACAGACTGATAGAGCGTGTGGGAGATCTGCTCTTCCTCGGCTGAAATATTCAGCGTGTACGTATGCGTCTCGACCGTCCCGTCGTTCCCGCACGCAAACACCACGTCGATCGTGCCCATCTCCCTGCGGGTTTCGTCCTGCGGAGTAATTCTGCACACAAATCCGTGCCCCGGATTGCCCGGATCCGTGTAAGTCAGTTCAAACACAACATACATCGGCTTCGCAGCGGATTCCCCGTCCACAGTCACGCCGTCCTCCTGCGCCGTCTTATCGTTCCCGAAAACGGCCGGATCCACGTATATCTCATAATGAAGGCTCTGTATCAGATCCTCCTTCACATAATAATCCATCGAAAGTTCATCGCCGAGAATCTCCTGCAGCGTCGTCAGGCCCTTTTCAAGCTCACCCTCGACGTCGTCGCTGCCGTTTACCGTCACCGGAATCCCCAGATTTTCAAATACCTCCAGATATCCTTCCGCGGCCTTTCGGTACAGCTCAAGGATATCCTCCGTCTTATAGGTCACGGTATAGATCGTAGTATCCCCGTCCTCCGTTTTTTCGACCTGCATCTTCTGTTCAAATGCCTCTGCCTCTTCCTCCAGCGAATCAAACGCATGCTCCTTCCCGGGCGTCATATCCGGCACAAACTGCAGGTTCAGATCCGGGATCTCCGGCAGTTCGAGCATCTCCGAGAGGGCAGAGCCCTCGAGCTGGTCAGCAAGCCCGCCGGAACGGATCGCCACCGCCTTCGAGAGAAGCTGCGGGACCGAAAGGGCCAGCATATCGCTGTCCGCAAACAGGCTCACATCCAGAAAATCCGTGTCCTGGAGATCCAGTCCGAGCTCCAGAAGCCATTTCTGCAGATCCTTTTCCGCCTGAAGGTTCGTATCCAGGGAAATCTTAAGCCCCTCTGCCTCCATGCTCCCGTTCACCTGCAGCTGAAGGCCGTTTTCGTCTGCCGCCTCGCCAATCCCGGAAAAATCCACGTACTGATCCAGCAGGGATTTCTGGTCTTCGACAAGCTCCATCTGCTTCTCGCTGATCGCTGTCAGCTCGTCGACAGGAGCCGCCGTGACCGCCGTCTGGAAAAGCATGGACGCGCTCAGAACTGCCGCGGCCGTTTTCATAAATATACTGCGCTTATACATTTTCACACCCCCGAAAATTTATTTCATGACAATAAAAATATTTGTGCGCGGGTCAGAAAATGTCTGTCCCCCTGCATCACCAGCACAAATATAATAGCACAGGCAGGGCGTTTTTGCAACTGTCCTGCCTGCGCCTGTTATTGCCAGTAATTCATTATATTCCCGTGCGATGTGTCATGCGTGCGGAATACCGGTATACTCTGAAATTTCATGCAGGCCGGCCGATACGGCATGCCTGCGCAGCCGCGCGGATCAGTAATTCTCCGCCTTCACCTGGAAATAGCTCTGCGGATGTGCACAGACCGGACAGACCTCCGGAGCCTTTTTGCCCACGCAGATGTGGCCGCAGTTCGAGCACTGCCATACGACGTCGCCGTCCTTTGAAAATACGAGGCCCTCTTTGACGTTGGCCAGAAGCCTGCGGTAGCGCTCCTCGTGCTCCTTCTCGATCTTCGCTACTTCCTCGAACAGAAACGCGATATCCTCAAAGCCTTCCTCATGGGCTTCCTTTGCAAAGCCTGCGTACATGTCGGTCCACTCATAGTTCTCGCCGGCCGCGGCTTCCTCCAGGTTCTCGATCGTGGAGCCGACTGCCCCGCCGTTCAGGAGCTTGTACCAGATCTTCGCATGCTCCTTCTCATTCGCTGCCGTCTCTTCAAAGATCGACGCGATCTGCACATAGCCGTCCTTCCTGGCCTTGCTCGCAAAATAGGTGTACTTGTTCCTCGCCTGCGACTCGCCCGCAAATGCCGCCATAAGGTTCTGCTCGGTCTTGCTTCCTTTTAATTCCTTCATTGTACTGTCCTCCTTAAAATTGATAATCATTACTGTTATTTAACATAATACCCTATCTGGCCGAAAATGTCAAGCTTTTTCTTCCGTCTGCGCTCCCCATTCTCACGTTTTCGGAGATAAAATTTTCTGCCCTTCCTTGACAAAACGGCGCAAAACCTGTATAGTTAGGGAGTCCGTGCAGCCGGGGAGACAGCGGTGCCCTGTACCTGCAATCCGCTACAGCAGGGGTGATGCCGAACCGAGGGTGTATGATTGTGGAGCTGCCCCTGAAAAGTGGTGTTGACGTCCGGGTCTTGCGCAACAGGGACCCGTGAACCGTGTCAGGTTGGGAACAAAGCAGCACTAAGCGGTGCTCTCTGTGTGCCGTGAGGGTGCCTGGACTGAGCTAACTGTCAGGGTAACGTCTGTGGTCTGCGCTCGAAGGGAGGCGCACGGATTTTAAATTTCAGCGTCCGGTTCCCGTGTGAAACGCGAGGGAGCCGTCAGGTTTCTGCCCATGGCAGAGTCCCGTCCGCGGGGCATGCGGACTCAGAAAGGATACGACATGATCTCTCTGCCGCCGGTATCTGCCGAGACAGATGAAAAATTTATGCGCGAGGCGCTCCGCCAGGCCGGAAAGGCCCGCGCGCTGCAGGAAGTGCCGATCGGCTGCGTGATCGTCTGCGGCGGGCAGATCGTCGCCCGCGGCTACAACCGCCGCAACACCGACAAAAATACCACCGCGCACGCCGAAATCAACGCGATCCGCCGTGCCGGCAAAAAGCTCGGCGACTGGCGGCTGGAGGGCTGTACGATCTACATTACCCTGGAGCCGTGCCAGATGTGTGCGGGCGCGATCGTCCAGTCACGCATCACACGCGCGGTGATCGGCAGCATGAATCCCAAGGCCGGCTGCGCAGGCTCTGTGCTGAACCTTCTGGAAATGGAGCAGTTCAACCATCAGGTAAGCGTCACGCGCGGCGTGCTCGAAAAAGAGTGCAGTGAGATGCTCTCCGGATTCTTCCGCGAGCTTCGCGAGATCAAAAAGAACCAGAAAACAGTTGACGCAGACAGTGGTGTGAATTATAATAGTTAAAGTTTCATCTTTGGAGAGTTATCGAAGTGGTCATAACGAGCCGCACTCGAAATGCGGTTGTCCGTTCCGGGCACGTGGGTTCGAATCC